>DATEUM010000096.1:0-5899 GCA_035283085.1 Candidatus Nanoarchaeia archaeon | reverse complement strand
TCTAGACCAAGCTAAACTACCCCCGCCATTCTGATAATTCGTTGTGGCTGAGTTTAAATTGTTGGCGATGAAGAAACTGGCAGCTAGAAATAAGGTCCTTAACAGTGAAGGCAACCACTTCCGAATGCCATATAACGTAAAGAAGGGGGAGCTTTAAAAAGCTTATTATTTACTTGAGCATACAAATGGCAATTGGAGACAGTACCCAGTCTACAGAAGAGGAGACGCTGGAGCAGAAAATAGACACCCTGCAGAAGCAGGCCATCGAACTAGGCGCCAAATCCAAGGAATTCTATTATGATAGAAACTATAAAGAATCTGTCAAAATAAAATTTGAAGAGCTCAGATTGATTGAAATCTGCGATAAGCTCTATCAAAAAGAATACTCCACAGCACTGATGCACAGCTATGCAACAGCATCAAGGCTCGTTTACAAGAATGAATTGGCCGAAGCTTACAAGATTGCTTTGGGGGAATTGCGTTCCGCTGGAAATCAAGAGAAAAACAAGGAAGAAAGGGGTGTTGAAGATGCTGCTTTAACCATCGCCGTCAGAAATACGCATAAATCCTGTCCTGATGCATTTGTTCTTGTATTGTCCGCAGTAAATGCGGCAAGAATGGCCCGGGGCAAATTGTATGGACATGCGAATGCAAAAACGCTGGACCATATTTTTAGCACAATAGCCGTCAAGCGCAAGGATGAAGCCTGGCCAGGCACTGAGGTAATGAAATCCTGCGCGGAACCTTACATAAGGGACTGGGAACCAGAACTCAAAACTGCCGTTATAAAGGACTTGGAAAACTTTTCCCTGACAGAGCTCGCCAAACTTGGGCACACATATTTGGAACCTAACTGGTGCAGGAACGCAGAGAAATCGCTGCGCACGCTTCAAAACCCTGAAGTCCTTAAGAGAGAGATCTGTGTCACTGCAGATTTTATTGGAACCATAGCATACCTCTCTTGGATTGCATACAAAGACAGTAAAAACAAAGAACTTCTCGACATAGCATATGACGCCAAAATAAATGAGCTGACACTTTTGCACAAGTTAGAATCTGCATTAACTGAAGGCCTGCACAGGGGTGAGGTGGAACCGCCAACAGCGCCCTTCGTAGAATCTTATTCCACCTTCGCCAACATATTAAAAGCGAGGGGCGAAGCCGATGACTTTGCTATCTTTATGGCGTGCGTCTACGGCTTCATCTCCAAGGAAAAGAACGAGGTTGTAAAGAATAGGGAAAGACATTCATACATGTTTAGTTTGAAACGGCTGAAGAGAAGATTCATAGACCAGTCCCTGCCCAGTGCTTTTGGTGATTTGAAATTTATCATAACAAGTCAGGCCGCGGGGTATTTCGGCGCGCCTGAAGTACAAGAAATGATCAGAAGGCAATTCTACACATACGCGCATCGGGATTTCCAAGCCGAAATTGATAAATACGGCAATTCTGAATCAAGTTAATGGCCACAATTGTCAGAGGCGAAGGCCCAAAATCTGCAAAAATAGTTTTTGTGGGCGAATGTCCAGGATCTACAGAAATAAAATTAGGCAGGCCATTCGTGGGAAGGGCTGGAAAATTCCTCGACAAGCAATTGAAGATTCACAAAATCAATAGGAAAAAGGTTTACATCACAAACGTAGTGAAGATTACCTGCGATGGAGCTCCTTCGCCGCAGATGGTTAGGAAACATCTCCCCATACTAAGGAAAGAGTTATCCCAGTTAAGAAAAGCAAAAATCATTGTCCTTCTAGGAAAAACAGCTGCCAGAAATGTTCCTCTCATCAACAATGCCACTTACATTGAGCTACCGCACCCTTCTGCAGCCATGAGGTTTACCAAGATGAGAAAGAAGTTTGAAGCAGGAATGAAGCAGCTAATAAAATTGATTTAAATTGTTGTTTCTAACTTAAACCCAGTAGCGTAATGTAGTAGCCCTGCTGCAAACCAAGATTTCCTATCTCGGTTATGTTCTAAAGCTTCCATTGTAAGCTGCTTAGTCAAATTTTCGTCATAATCTTCCTCAGCCCCCATAACAGCTATTAGGGCGTCAGTGTTTACTGCGCCATAGAACTGGAATCTTCCCGGTCCGATGAACTCCACATTATGGCTGCTAGCCATTACATTAGCCTCTTTGCTTAGGAAACGTTTCCGCGTCATTCTATAAGAATCTAAAATTTTATGTATTGCTTCGTGATAAGTAACTATCCTTACAAGCCCCACATGTTTTGAATTCAGGACAGATATCTCATTTTTTGAAGGCTTATAGCTACAACCAGAATCAAAAATACTAAACAATCTTAGCTTGAATGTAGGTCTATTTGTGTCTCCTGCGCTGTCAAGCGCTTTGCGGAACTTTGCTGAATCCTCGAAGCGATGCTCTAAAGTACTTAACGCTTGCAAGCATTCGTCATAAAAAGCCTCAACATCGTCTAAGGTTACCACATATTGTAGCGACTGTGTAAATCTTTTAAGCTATATGCTTGCTCGCATACGAAAAGTCTGCCTGCAGCATAACCTTATAAACCACCTTTTTGATTAAGCCTTAATCAAAAGCTAACAGTTTTCGATTCTGTGCTTTTCCGAAAGGAAAAGGCCGCGCAATCGGGTGTTGAACCTTGTATTGTGCACTCGATTATTGTTTCTTTTAGATTAGGAAAATAAAAAATGAAATTTGAAGACTTGAAATTAGACGCACAGCTAGTAAGAGCTATAGAAGAGATGGGCTATAAAGAGCCTACGGAGATACAGGCAGCAGCCATACCTCTGATTAAAGAAGGAAAAGATGTTTTTGGACAGTCCAGCACAGGATCTGGCAAGACTGCAGCCTTTGGTTTGCCTATTTTGGAAAAGATTTCCCATTTAGGAAAGGTGCAAGTGCTCGTATTAGTTCCTACAAGGGAACTTTGCGAACAAGTAGCAAATGAATTTGTGAAGTTTTCCAAATACAGGCACGTAAAGACGCTTGCTGTGTATGGCGGAGTCGCAATAGGGCCACAAATAAAGCATCTCAATGATACTGATGTCGTTATTGGAACTCCTGGAAGGATTCTGGACCACATCAGCAGGAGAACACTTGACTTGAGGAATGTAAAATTCCTAGTCCTTGATGAGGCAGACAAGATGTTTGAGATGGGTTTTGTAGATGATATCAAGGAAATTATAAGATATGTTCCAAAACACAGGCAGACTTTATTGTTCAGCGCAACAATTTCTGCAGAAGTTATGTATATCGCACAGAACTACATGAACAATCCTGAAAAAGTCGAGGCTGAAAAATATCTCGAGAAAGGCGTACTTAAACAAGTATACTACGGCGTGCTTAGGGGCGACAAGTTCTCCCTGCTGGTACATCTTATGAGGCAAGAAAAGCCAAAACTGGCCATAGTTTTCTGCGCAACCCGCGATAGGGTAAGTCTAGTCGGTGACAATTTGCAGAAACAAGGCATACATGCTTTAGCCATTCACGGCGGCTTGACTCAGGCCAGAAGAAACCAGATAATGGAAATGATGAAAGCCGGCAAAATAAATGTGCTAGTAGCAACTGATGTGGCCGCCAGAGGTTTGGACATAAAGAATGTCACGCACATTTTCAACTACGATGTTCCAAAGACTCCAAAAGAGTATTTGCATAGGATAGGAAGAACTGCAAGAGCTGGCGAAACAGGCAAGGCAATAACTCTGCTGTGCCAGGAAGACCATGAAAACTTCAGAAGGGTTTTGATGGACAGGGAAATCGAAGTGGAATCTGCAGAGAAGCCTTACTTCCAAAAGCTACAATTTGAAGTCGTCAGAGCTGAGAGCCACTCTAGATTCGGTCCTAGAAGATTTCCGCAAAGAGGCCAGCACCGCGGACAAAGGCCTAGGCACTGGCGCTAGAATACTTTTATATTTCTAATTTTTTTCTAAAATTGCATGTACGAAAAGTCTGCTGGCTGCGTGATATTTCTAGAGAAGGGCAAAAAGAGATTTTATCTGCTTTTGCACAAAGAGGCTTCTGAACAGTATAAGGAATCTTGGAGTTTTCCTAAAGGCCTTGTGGAGAAAAATGAAGAGGACAAGGATACTGCTCGCAGGGAAACTAAAGAGGAAGCTGGCCTTACAGATTTGGAATTCTTCCCTGGCTTCAGGGAAAGAATACATTACATGTATATGAAAGACGGAGAAAGAATTTCAAAAGATGTCATTTACTTTCTAGCAAAAACTTCGCAATTTCAGGCAAAAGTTTCTGAGGAACACTCTGGTTACGAATGGCTGCCCTACGACAATGCCATGGGCCGGCTGACATTCAAGTCAGACAAGGATGTTCTGGTAAAAGCCGAGCTGTACTTGAAAAAGACCGCAAAGGAAAGCCTCAGCAAGTTCTTCTGAAAAGCTTTTATTTCTCTTTCTAGACATATGAGAGGCCATGCCAGAATATGTTGCCGGGCCTTTGCCGGCTTATGGGATTGGTAGACTGCATTTCCACGTCATACCACCAGAGGTAACCAGAGTAAAAGGCCTTGTTGAGGTATATATCACCATAGATGAATCTTACGGGCTGAAAGAGATTTACAAAAACAAGTGGCGCGCTGATCAACTAGTCAGGCGGCTTATGGAACTGCAAGGAGTTGAAGAAGTTTTCAATTTAGAAGGAAAAATAACGCATGATGACGTTAGGGAACTTAACAGAGAGAAAACTGAGCTGATAAGATTCTTCCGCGGCATTTCGGAGGCCAAGCCCAATGCTTAACTTTGAGATTGCCAAGGTTCTGTACGACATTGCGGATATTCTTGAAATTATGAAAGTTGAGTGGAAGCCAAGGGCTTACAGGGCTGCTGCTCGTGGTGTGGAATCTCTTCAGCGCCAGATAGAGGACGTTTACAAGGAAGGCGGCATTCAGGCTTTGACAGATATTCCTGGAGTGGGGGAAGGCATTGGAAAAAAGATTGCGCAATATATCGACACTGGAAAAATTACTGAATATGAGAAACTGAAGAAGCGAATTCCTCCAGGCCTAGCAAACTTGATTGAGATCGAAGGCCTTGGGCCGAAAAAAGCTTACAGACTGTGGAAAGAGTTGAGGATAAAGACTGTTGAAGACCTCAAGAAAGCTGTTGAAAAGCACAGGATTGCAAAACTTTCTGGATTCGGCAAGAAATCTGAAGAAAATATTGCTGCTTCGATACAAATGTTTCAGACTTCTAAACAGAGATATCTCTTAGGCGAGGCATTGCCCATAGCCAAGTCAATCATAATGAAGCTCAAGAGGCTGCCTGAGGTAAAGCATATCTCAGAAGCAGGCTCTCTCCGCAGAAGAAAAGAGACTATTGGGGATATCGACATCCTTGTTACAGTTTCAAAGCCTTCGGCCGCGAAAAAAATCATGGACGCCTTTACAAAATTACCAGAGGTTCAAAGAGTATTGGCGAAAGGCCCTACCAAAAGCACTGTTGTTCTTCGTAATGGGATGCAGTCTGATGTCCGCGTCATAGCTGACAATGTTTTTGGGGCTGCTTTGAATTATTTTACAGGAAATGTTGACCATAACGTAGAACTTAGAAAGATAGCTATCAGCAAGGGGTACAAGCTTTCTGAATATGGCCTGTTCAACAGGAAAACCGACAGGCTAGTGTCAGGCCATACTGAAGAAGAGTTGTACAAAAAACTTGGCTTGAGGTATATCGAACCCGAGTTGAGAGAAATGCGGGGAGAACTAGAAGCTGCGCGAAAAGGAAAGCTCCCCGGCTCGGTAAATCTCAAGGATGTCAAGGGGGATTTGCACACTCACACGAAGTTTTCTGATGGTTCAAACTCTATTGTGGAAATGGCAGAAACTGCCAAAAAACTGGGATATGAATATATTGCAATTACCGACCACAGCAAGTCTGACACAATTGCGAGGGGGATGGATGAAAA
>DATEUM010000095.1:0-10625 GCA_035283085.1 Candidatus Nanoarchaeia archaeon | reverse complement strand
CCAGACTCAAGAATTGTTTTTGCTGCAGACATGCCCTTTCCCCTGCCAGCCTTCTTGCCCATCTCCAGAAGCAGGCCGGCAAAATAGAGGGAGCGGTTTTTCAAGTCATTTGGCGCATTCTTGTTGTTTTCAAGCACCTGCAGCACATCACGGCATTCCAGAACAGGGCCTATGCCATTTCCTATGGGCTGCGAGCCGTCAGTCTTCACGACTTTGATGTTTATGCCGAGCTTAGACCCTAATAGTATGAATTTTTTTTCCAGCTCATTCGCCCTTTGCCTGGTGCTTTTTGTGCCGGGCCCAAAAGGTATCTCAAGAAGCAAATCTGTCGCACCCGCGGCATGTTTTTTCGCAAGTATTGAAGCGAGAAGCATTGAAGTGGGGTCCAAAAGAAGGGGGCGCTCGACATCGACAATGATGTCATCCGCAGGCGCCATGTCCAGGGAGCCGCCCCAGACTATGCAGCCTTTGTGTGCCAGCACAATTTCCTTGATTTCACCTATGCTTAGGGAAACCGGCGCAAGGACCTCCATGGTATCGGCTGTGCCGGCGGGGTCTGTGATTGCGCGAGAGGCAGTCTTTGGAATATAGAGGCCTGCGGCAGCCACTATGGGAATAACAATCATAGTAGTCCGGTTGCCAGGAACTCCGCCAATGCTATGAAGGTCCATGACTGGCTTGACGCCGAGCTTCAGCAGCTCGCCGGTTTCAGCAATGGCCCGCGTCAAATGTTCGGTTTCCTCCATTGTCATGCCTTTGGTGTAGACCGCAGAGACAAATGCTGAGATTTCAGATGCTGTGAGCCTGTTGTCAACGATATCAGTAATCAATTCAAAAATCTCGTCTTTTGTCAATGCAGCGCCATCAAGTTTTTTCTTTATGGACTGTATGGAGTTGGGCTTTTCTTCAGGTATTACAGTCAACGGCAGGCCTTCCTCTATATGCAGCACGTCAGCGAGCTCTTCAAAAATCCCTATTTCATTTTCCTTTATTGTCGAGGATGAGTCAGCTATCGCAACAGAATATCTCTGTTCTGACATGACCCTGACACGGTCAGAAGGCCCAAGGTCGAATTCCTTCACGGTCTTCGGGTTCAATACGGCTACGAGAGGTCCGCCAGATTCTATGTTCAGGAGTTTTGCTTTAAATCTCATGTTGCATACCCTTCAGCCTGGCAACATCAGCTGACGAAGTCAAGCGCATGTCTCACCAATAAGATTATTTTTCTCTGCGGTTTAGGAATTCCAAGCCAGCACCGTGGAGAATAGAAATTACCACGACCAGCAATGCAGGCCCGACTATGAAGCCTGACGGCCCAACCACTAAGATGCCGCCGAGCATTCCTACCAATATTATCAGGGGATGCAGCGCTGACCACTTGCCTGCAAAGTAAGGCCTTACAAGATAATCCAAAAACCAGCCTATTGACAGTCCGTAGACAAGTATGCCGATAGCCGAATTAGTATCTCCTCCCAAGAACAGCAGCGCGGCTGTAGGCACATACAAAGTTCCAGGTCCCAGCACTGGAATTATCGAGAAAACTGCTGCCAATATGCCTGCGAGCAATGGCGCGGGCAGGCCAAAGAGCGCAAATCCAATTGTCGCAACAACGCCCTGGAGCAGGCCTATCAGAAACCAGACCTTGACGAGGGAATTCGAATAGCGCTTCAAATCCCTGAACATGTGGCCCTTCTTTTCCAGCGGCAGTGGGAAGACTTTTTCTATCCACTTGTAAAGCCGCTCGCCGTCCCTGAGGAAAAAGAACACTGAAACAGTGAAGATGAACAAGGACAGCATGATTCTTGGCAGCTGGGTCACGAATGCAGTAAGGACTTCAATAACTTTCTGCAAAATGAATCTCGTAAGGCTTTCAAAACTGCCCGCAAGCTCTGGGGCGTCAGGGAAGAATGATTTAAAGTTCACCTCGCCTGCAAGGACAAAAATCCTTGCAAACTCATTCAGCAGTGTCTGGACGCCGAGCGCAATAATGGCAATGATTATGGATAAGACAAGAATTGTGATGAGGCCTGCGGCGATGTTTTCATTCATTCTTGCGCTGAGCCACTTATGCAGCCTGAAAAAGACAAAGGCTATTACCGCGGCAAACGCCAGCGCGGTGAAAAATGGCCGCAGCAGCAGGAAGCCCAGGACTAGCGCACCGATTATTAGGATTACATTGATTACGGATCTCTGGTTAGTGGCCATCCTTGCCTATAGGCTGCAATTGCTATTAAAAAACCTTACCTCAACTTTGTGTTATCTCTAATGCCCAGAAATAGCAAGAAAGCAGCCATTAACCATGGGCTTACCCGAGCAAAAGCCAGAAGTTACAGGTCGCCCCCGAAGTATTCGGGCAATAGAGCCACTGATTCTATGATTATTGTGGGATTTTCCTTTCCCAGCTGCTCTACGGTGTGGACTCCTGTGAGGACTGCTATTGTTTTTATCTCTGCTAAATTTCCAGTTCGGATGTCATAGATAGTGTCGCCGACAAAATACTCTGCCCTGCCTTTCACCTTCTTTTCTACAGCGTCTATGATATCGGGATCAGGCTTTGCGTGCGTCTCGCCATAGCCGAAAATCGCTGAAAATAATTTCTGTTTTATGCCGACAGTTTTCAAGATGGCCTCTATTTCAGCATGCGTCGCATTTGATACCAACGCGAGCAGGAAATCTTTCTTCAGTTCCTGCAGGGCTTCACTGACGCCCTCAATTGGTTTTGTTAGCTTGCAGGTATCATCAACAAAGAAATTTCTCTTGTCGATTGCTATCTGCTTCAGTTTCTCAGCATCTAGCTCCGGAAAAATTGACTTGATGACGAGCTCTGCTGTCGGCCCGAATTTTGTTATTACAAAATTGTCCGGCTGCTCCTCCAGCTTGTTTTTCTTGAAAGCAAGGTTAAAAGAACGGGCATGCGCGAGCTGCGAGTCCACTAATGTGCCATCCAAATCAAATATGATTATTTTTTTCAAATCTGCCATCACTTTTTCTTTAATCCCCCGACTTTTATTGCGTAAAGTGTCTCCCCGACTATTGCCAACAAAAGAAATAGGCCTAATGTAAGGAAAATGAAGTTCTGTATCCACCAGGAATACAGCGTCAGGAGAAGGTTGCCTATTATGTAAAGCAAAGAGAAGTGCAAATGCAAATCAACTTTCTTTCTTTGCACGTCTTCCTTGGTTTCCCATATCCACGCTATTATCAAAACAATGGCGCCGGTTATGCCTGCAACAAGTATGGTGTCAACAGCCATATTAATTTAACAAGTGCTCTCCATATATAAATCTTAAATCACGAAGTTCAGGGTATCTGCAATTTCTTCAGCAAGGTCAAGTTTCCCTATAGAAGATGGAATGCTGTTGCTCGCAATCACTTCTCTAGCCCCTGCTTTTTTCAGCATCTTTTCTGCCCCTAACGGAACATAGTGTGATGCCGCGCAAGAAACTGACTTCGCACCAAGCTTTTTCACCAGGGCAATAGCATTCAGCATTGTTTTCCCTGAAGAAATGACATCATCAACAAGTATTACATCCTTTCCACTCACATTAAATTTCCTCCTTATCTTTGTAGTGATGTTTCCAGTTACCCTGTCCCTGTGTTTTGAAAGCCAGCTATACTCACAGCCCAATTTTTCCGCAATTATCTTCGCAAAATATCCCCTCTCTTGATCTGGAACTAAAACAAAGGGATTTCTAAGCTTGGCAAAGTGTCCAGCAATTAATTCTGCAGCAGAAATCTCATGTGTTTCTGCATTCTTGAAGAATTTCAGCAATATCCTATCGTGCACATCTGCGATTAGGACGCGGTCAACATGCTTGTGGTCAAACATCCCTGCAACAGCCTTTGCAGATATTGCTTCCCATTTCCTGTATCGCTTGTGCTGCCTCTGGTATGCAAAGTATGGTATTACAAGAGAAACATCAAACGGCTTGAATTCTATCAGCGTGTCAAGCATTAACTTCAGCTCAACAACAGAGTCGTTCTGCGGGTAAAGCGTCTGCACAATTATAACCCTGCTGTTACTAGGCTTCTTCTCCAAGCGAATATAAGACTCGCCGTCAGGAAACTTCTTGCGCTGCACGAATATCTTCTCGGCGCCGAGAAGATTGGCAATCTTGATGCCCAGCTCGCGAGAAGAAGGTCCTATGACAACTGATGATTTGGTGGTCATATGTATAAAGAGAATATTTAGATTTTAAACCTTAGTATTGCGCCTATTCCACCGAGGCCGTCTAGCTTGTCTCCTGCCTCGTACTTGCTGCTTACGATGTGGATTTCTCCCTTTGCGTTTTCCACAGAATCAAATATTTCGTTTAGTTCCGGATATTTTTTCTTTTCCCGCATCGTTTCTATGAGTTTGTCTGTAGCAAGGAGAATTTTAACAGCGCCAGCTTCTGCGGCCTCTTTGACTTTGGGAATCTTGTAAACACTGAGGCCATTTTCCTTGGCAATTCCTATCATTAATGTTTCCACAAGCTCGAATTCCCTCTGGAGTGCTGTACCTTTTACAATTCTATCCAATGCACCGCGCTTGAGAAGCTCTACAACTCCTCTTTTGCCTCCTGTGGAAACATCTTCAAGTTTTATTTTCTCAACAATATCAGAATGTTTGTCTTTAATTCTCTTGAGAACTTCATCTTTCCAAAATAATGGGCTTGCAATGACAAGTATTTCATGGGATTTGCCCAAGTCGGCAAGTGCAGCAACCAATTTGCCCAGCCTTTCCTCTGTTTTATCTGCAAATCTTTTTTTTGCCAGGCCCAATTGTATTTGGGAGAGATATTTTATACCAGTTGGGGTGAATTCGGCAAGGTTTGCCATCTCATCATCCAAGACACAGACCGCGACTGATGGTGTTTTTGTTGCAGCTTCAGCTTCCTTCAGCCTTTTGACTTGGAAAGCTTTCCAGGCCTTGAAGATTTTCACAGAGTCTCCGGGACGGATGTCAAGAGTATGGTGGCTTCCCAATGCCAGCTCCTCAGGGCCTTCCACGATTGTTCCAATAACTCTTACTGCAGATGGCTCGAAAACAATTTTTTCCGCCTTGATTTTGACAAAATATGTCTCCCTTTTGATGCGGGCTTTTTCCTCTTCCCCAGAAATTTTCACTTTTCTTACTATTTCCCCAGCAACAACATCATCCGGTTCTATCAGCCTGGATAAATGCCACAAGTCATCAAGCGTATCTACCTTGATGCGCGCTTCGTCCTTGCTTAAGTAGAGGATTTTCATATGAAAATCCTCTGTATCTTGAGTTAAAAAGGATAGCTCTCAAGAAAGGAAAAGGCTAGAAAAGCAGCCATTGTGTTGAGACATAACCCTTAGGAACAAACCTTTTTATATCGACCTGACCTTTATTTTACAATAATGGCTACTGAATACAAGGCGCAAATAGGCCCTGTGATATTGCTCCTAGTCATCGCTGCGGCTGTTTTGCTTTATGCAATTTCAGTCCCGCCTGTCGAGCGCGAGCGCCTGCTGGGCCCGATTTTTTACGAAAGAGTTGCCCTTGATGTATCGCCAGGAGAGGTGCAAGGGACTACGCCTTTCACCATACAAGGAATGCACGACCTTGCAGGCATTGTAGTTGATTTTAGCCCAATTCCAAGTCCCACTGTATTGAGCGACCAGATTTCAGTATCAAGGTCCCTGGCTTCTGATAATTCTGCGGCATTTAATGTAAATGTCAATAAAGGCACTTTGAGTGCGGCGGCGCTGGAATTTGAAGTCTCAAGCAAGGAAGGAGAGCTTCGAGGGCTTTTAGTGACTGTCAACAATACCATAGTATACAACGCAATCGTTCCATTAGGAAATGCAAGGGTTACAGTGCCTGCAGACCAATTGGCAGATGGCCCCAATCTGATAACAATTAGTGTGGCGCCGCCAGGCTTTGCATTCTGGCGCTCTTCATCGTATGTAATAAGGGATTTGCAGTTTGTTGCAGAGCAATTTGTGGAAACTGAAGCTACCAAGCAGCAGACATTTACAATTGGTGCACAGGAATTAGACGGGCTTGTTTCAGCAAGGTATCAGGCTTTGGCCAGAATAAGGAGCAAGGAGCCGGCAGCCCTGCGGCTTGATATAAACGGAAGAAGAATATTCTCTGATGTGCCCGCAAGCAATGTATCGTTAAATGTAGACTTGCCGCGCTCGCTCATTGATGCGAGCAACACATTGGTATGGAATGTTGACAAGGGCGGGGCTTACGAGATTCTTTTCAGCAGGGTTGTTACAACTTACAGCAGGGAAAGGTTCCAGCCGAAGAGCTATACCTTTACTGTGCTGCAGATGGAAGAGCCAGAGATAAGGGCAAGCAGGTACAGCTGCACGCTTGAGGCAGCCACGCAGCAGGCACCAGGGACATTGACTGCGCAGATAAACTCCAAGACAAGGGATTTCTCGATAAAGGACGGCAAGGTTACGGAAGACATCTGCAAAGAGCTGCAGCAGGGCGAGAATTTCATAGCGCTGTACTCATCTGCAAACATACAGCTGGACAGCGTTAAGGTAACAATCAAGGGCAAGGTTTGATTCTGGCATGACTAATGAAGCTGATGAAACACGAAAGCGATTTGATGAGGCTCAGAGAATTAGGGAAGATGAACGTGCCGAAAGAGCTAGGCAAGAATTTATAGCCCGGGAAGAAAGGTCAAGGAGAGAATCAGACACAGCTGCTGAAAGAGCTAGAGAAGGAATAAGAAGAGCTTTCCAGCCAGCGATTGCAGAAGAGAGAGAGTATACGGAGAGTAAGGAGGTCAAGAAATAACATGGTGACACCATTTGCGCCCAGTACTGGCGGCGGGTCAGGATTAGGGGGCCTTTTTATCGGCGTGATATTTTTTCTCATAGGACTTTTCCTTTTCATAATAACAGGAAGCATTCTTTTATTGATAGGCTCCCTTGTTTTAGGAGTAATTGTTTTTATTTTCTTAAAGAAGCCAACATGGCGCTATTATTTCATCATAGTCATAATAATAATCCTGCTCGCCTATCTTGTATTCTTCCTCTTCTTCACACCTACAGGATCCTTGATTAGGGGCGAGGCCGGAGTTGGCGGCGTCCAGGCCACTGAAGGCCTCAGGGGTATAACAGGGCCTTTGAATTTGATGTCACAAATATTGAGAGGAGATTACAATCCTAGAAACCTGTGGGATTCACAAGAGGT
Source organism: Candidatus Nanoarchaeia archaeon (assembly GCA_035283085.1). Taxonomy (GTDB): domain Archaea; phylum Nanobdellota; class Nanobdellia; order UBA10117; family UBA10117; genus DATEUM01. Next base: position 3,460 of record DATEUM010000095.1, on the reverse strand, counting down.
GCAGTCACAGTATGTGGAGGTAAAAGATGTTGGCGTTGTTCTTGTTTCTGCAGGGCCCCTGCGTGATGAATTTGACATAAGGCAGGACCTTGTTGTGGCTGGCCGGATAAATGCAATTGCTTTTCCGGGCAGGGAAGTCACGGCTACAATAGGAATTCGCACAAAGACAACGCTGCCAGGCCCTGTTGGAAACATAATAGAAGTCTATTTGTCTCAAGGATGGAGCTGCAGCATATCACAGGCAGGCCCTTCTTTGCCTGTAAGGGAAGTAAGGAACAGGCCGTTCACCTGCATACTGCCTGCCGATTCTGAATTTCACCCGCAAAAAGAGATAGTCCCTTATATAACTGAAATTTCAGCCACAGCAGGAAACACACAGACAGTTGGCGGAAAGCAGTTTGTGTTTTCCAGCCCAGAAGTTTTACTATCGCTGGAGAGGCCTCCATTGGAAGAATTCCAGATATCTCCAGCAGTGTTGGAGAGCTGGCAGACTGGAGACGAGTCAATGACTCTGGCAATAAATGTTGCCGGACAGCCCGATGTGCTCGAAACCGGGGCAGAGCAATTTCTCGGCGTAAGAGTTCTAAATCCCGCATCACACACAGGCACTGCAAAATTATCCCAAGTGCAGATGCTGGTCCCGACGCCGCCTCTGACAACTATAGGAGGGGAGGACTTTTCCTGCAGGCCCCTTGTATCAAGGGAAGAGATTTCCTCTGCGCTGACAGACTTTGGAATTAACACAGTGCCGCAGGGCCAGGGCTTTACGCTTTGCACGAGCCAGAGAGCTGAAGTATTAACGCCAGCAGACCCAAGTGTCTTGCTGTTTACAAAGGTTACTATACCAGAAGGCGCGCTGCAGAACCAGGAGTTCGGCACATTCTTTGTCCTCGCAAAGGTGAATTATGATTATACAAACATGAAACTGGTGCCATTGCGCGTGATAGACGTGACAGCATGAGAAAACTGGTTTTGTTGGCAGCACTGCTCGGAATGTTTTTCGTAGGCGGCTGCATCAGCACAAGTTTTCTGGGCACAAAAGAACCGGAAGCAGACGCTTTTGCGGGCGGCACTGACGGACTGGCAACGGAATTTGTCAATTTGCCGTCCACAATTCTTTCCGAAACTCCTTTTGATATAATTATATCAGTGGATAACAAGGGTGAAACTTTTGTCGCTGGCAGCGCCGCGACATTCACTTTGAACAATGCAGGTATTTTTGGAATTGCTGATGCAACGAAGTTCAATAATATCGACTTGTCCGGAATAAGGCAGGTACGGGGAACAGTCTCGCCAGGAGGCCAGGACCAGATATTCTGGCAGGGCGCAATTTTCAAGGGCGTCGTCTTGACAGAGCAGCAGTCAGTGCCTCTTGCTGTTGATGCGTGCTATCAGTACAGGACAACAGGAGTTTCAACAATTTGCATAGCCAGAAGCGATAAAACTTGCCAGCCCATCGGCGATAAGGTAATAGAAAGTTCTGGCGCGCCAGTGCAAATCACTTCTTTGAGACAGATAGCACAGCCTTCGGGCGGCAATGTTGAGCTCGGAATAAGCTTTGAAATTGCAAACAGGGGCTCAGGTGATGTGTTCCCTGTAGAGGCAATATGCCCGGATCCCGACTTGAACAAAAAAGGCGCCGTTACTCTTGATAGCATAAGGCTCGGCAGCCGGCTGATAAAGCCACAAGTTTGTTCTGATGAAATAAGGACAAACTGCTGTTCAGAAACTACTATTTCGACATTCAGGGGAGAAGGCTCTATGGACTGCAGGGTATCTGTGCAAACAACAAGGGACTTTGAAGAACAGCTCGCAATAGAGCTGGTATACAAGTACAAGGACAAGATTGCGGCGCAGGTCAATATAATCCCATTTTAGGGGACTATTGGTGTTAAGTCTCAAGATTGTATGCAGTAAAAAAGCAGCCCTTATGCTGAGAGATACAAACTGAGCGAGCTCAGTTGTACATCCGAACTAGTTCGGATTGTAACCTAGCAAGTAAGCATGCGAAGGCTTTGTATTTTCGCATGGCAGAGTAATGCCAAAGCCTTTAAAATGCCCTGATGCAATGAAATAAAAGGCCACGTAATATGGATAAACGCATCCGAACCATAATATTTGTTCTTTTCATAGCTCTAATAGTTGCGAGCAGCGGCTGCCTTGGCAAGCCCAAAGAGTCAAAACTTCCATCAGATGCAGCTTTTGTCGGCGGCACATCAGGAGTTGGCATAGAATTCCTGCCGGACCAGCCGCCTTCTGTTGTATTTGCATCCCAGCCGTTTCAGATTTCTGTAAAAGTAGAGAACAAAGGCGAAGGGTATTTGAGAGACTTGAGGACACTTCCATCAACAATTTCGACAACACCTACAGCGGATGCAGTCTATGGTTATGTTTCCATAGCAGGAGTTGATCCTGCAAGGTTTGGACTGCAGGAAGTGCAGGAGCTAAGGGATTTCTTGACACCAGTAACAAAAATAGGCGCTGACCTCATACCAGGAGGCCAGACACAGCTGGTGTTTCCAGCAACCGCCCCTTCCATTACCGGGGCCGCCGCGACTTTCCCGCTCCAAGTAATCATATTGTACAGTTACACAAGCGAAGCTGTCGCGGGCGTGTGCCTGAAGGAAAACCTATACCAGCAAACCCTGTCAGGCACAGAGATTTGCAAATTAACGGGAACAAAGCCAGTGGAATCTGCGGGCGCACCTGTAAAAGTGACGTCTGTTGACGAACTGCCGACAGGCTTCAACATAAGGATAAAAAATACTGGCGGAGGATATCCATTTATCTTTAGAGCAGGAGACCCTAGCACATTCCCGCAGACAGAAGGAAAGATTGACAGGTTTAACCAGAGGGACAGGGTAAGGATAGCTTCTGTAATATTAGGAGAAACTGAATTGAGATGCAGCCCTCCAGATGACCCCGTGCATGGTGGCAAGTCTTTGTTCCTCGTTAATAATGAGGCAAGCTTCTTCTGCCCGGCAACACTGGGGGTAGGGAGGGAATTCGTGGACCAATTGACCATAAATCTGGAGTATGGCTATGTGGAAAGAGCTGTGACTGAAATTGAAGTGCAAAGTATCTTTTAAGTGAACAAATGTTTTTATTGCATTCCTACCAACATAAGATATGAAGTTATTTGCTGATTTTCACGTTCATTCCCGTTTTGCAAGAGGGTGCTCTAAAAACATTAATCTGCTCAATATTAGCACTTGGTCAAAAGTGAAAGGCCTAAATCTTATAGGCACGGGAGATTTTACACACCCAGAGTGGCTAGCCGAAATTAAAGGCCAATTGAAACCTGCGGCTTATGGTATTTTTACATTCAATAACATAAACTTCATTCTAACAACCGAAGTTTCCAACATATATGAGCAAGACGGTAAGGTTAGGAAAGTGCATCACATTGTTTTGGCCCCGAGTTTTGAAGCCGTTGACCAAATTAACGAATTTTTATCTA
>DATEUM010000094.1:0-5753 GCA_035283085.1 Candidatus Nanoarchaeia archaeon | reverse complement strand
TCTAAAGCTTTGAGTCTGTATTCTAATAAAGCTTCAATTGAAGCTACTTTTCTGCCATCGGCCCTTACAGCAGCCTCTACATCAAACCGATGAGGGCCTTCGAAAATTCTCACTGATGGCGGTGCGAAGTAAACATCTGTGATTTCAATGTTTCCCATTTTTTATCTATTATACGCTAAAGTAAACAATTAGTCTTTTAAAACTTCTTACTTCTTGGGCTTTAAGGCCCCGACTTCTTTAAACCCAGTGTAACTCCATAAGGCTTTCGGTATCTTTATGCTGCCATCTTTTTGCTGGTTATTTTCTACTATGCAGGCCATTGTCCTCTCTGTTGCTATGCCTGTGTTGTTCAATGTTGCCGCGAAATTCAATTGGTTGCCTTCCTTGAAGCGCACATTTGACCTTCTTCCCTGATAGTCGTTGAGGTTTGAGCACGAGCCCAGTTCCCTGTACCTGCCCTGGCTTGGGAACCAGCCTTCAAAATCGATTGTCTTGGCATCTTTTTTCCCGGTATCGCCTGAACTAAGTATTATGAGGCGATAAGGAATCTCTAATGCCTTGAGCATATCTTCCGCATTATTAAGCAGGAAGTCGAATTCCTTTTTCACATCGGAAGGCTTGCAAAAGGAAAACTGTTCAACCTTTTCAAATTGGTGCACCCTGAAAATTCCTTTTGTGTCCTTGCCGTGGGTTCCGGCCTCGCGCCTGAAGCAAGGCGATACCCCTGAAAAATGCAGGGGCAGTTCATCAGCAGGGATGATTTTATCCTTCATGTAAGCTGCAACAGGATGCTCTGCTGTGGCTATCATGTACAAATCTTCATCCTGTATCTTGTAGATGGCATCCTCAAAAGCAGATATGTGGACTGCGCCAGACATTGCTGCGCGGTTGAGCATATACGGCGGCTGTAGCGGCGTGAAACCTTTCTTCATCAGAAAATCAAGCGCAAAGTTGATGAGCGCCTGGTTTAATTTCACTAGCTGGCCTTTCAAATAATAAAACCTGGCGCCTGCGACCTTTGCAGCCTGTTCCATATCCAGGCAGTCAAGCGCTTCAAGTATGTCCTGATGGTGCTTGGGCTCAAAGTTAAACTTGGCAGGCTTGCCAACTTTTTTGATTTCCTTGTTGTCCGCATCAGTCCTGCCGAGCGGCACATCAGAGTCCAATAAATTTGGAATTTCAAGAAGAATTTTGTCCCTTTTGTCCTTCAATTCGTTGGCTTTGGTGTCAAGCTTCCCTATTTCCTCCGCTATTTTCTTGACCTTTTTAATTTCAGAGTCAATGGGCTTGCCTGCCTTCTTCATCGCATTGATTGCCTCAGAAGCCTCATTCCTTTGGTGTTTCAACTTCTCAACCTTTTGAATGATAGCACGCCATTCTTCATCAAGTGATATTACCCAATCAACCGCGGCCGCGGGAAGGTTGCGCTTTTTCTGTGATTCTTTCACCACAGAAGCGTTAGTCCTGAACAAGTCGATGTCTAGCATAGTCTTTAAAACCAAACTCGATTTTTAAAAGCTATGTTAGTCATAGATGGAAGTTTTGGCGAAGCGGGCGGCCAGATACTCAGGACTGCTGTTGCCCTTTCTGCAATCAAGAAGATTCCCATAAAGGTAATCAGCATAAGGAAAGGACGGCCGGAGCCCGGACTTAAGGCCCAGCACCTTGTCGGCATTAAGGCAGCGGCAGAGCTTTGCAATGCAAATCTAACTGGAGCAGAGATGGGAAGCACAGAAATTACATTTGAGCCTGGCAAAATCAAGACTGGCGGATTTAGGTTTGATGTCGGAACTGCCGGGGCCATTACTTTAGTGCTACAAACCCTTGTGCCGATTGCCGCCGTTGCCCCTGGAAAAGTTAAATTGGAAATAAAAGGCGGCACTACTGTTTCTTGGAGCCCGCCGATTGAATATTTCCAGAACGTTTACTGTGACTATTTGGAGAAGATGGGAATCCTTGTTAATTCAGAGGTAGTTAGATATGGTTTTTATCCTAAGGGCGGGGGAATTGTCAAGGCTGAAGTAACCCCTGTAAAGCAGCCTATGCCTTTAGACTTAACCCAGAGGGGCAAGCTTCTAAACATCAAGGCATGGGCTATTGCTACTAAGGATTTAGAAAAAGCTGGTGTTGCGGAGAGAATGCTGGCTGAATTTGAAAAATCCCTTAAGGATTACAAAATCGTCAGCAGTGCGGAGTATGTTTCCGCAGCAAACCCGTTTGCCTATATCTATGGCCACGCATTATTTGAGAATTGTAAATTGAGCGCTAGCGCATTGGGCGAACGGGGTAAATCCTCAGAGGCTGTAGGGAGTGAGGCTGCATTGGAACTTGCCAAAGAGATTTCCTCTGATGCAACAGTAGACAAGCACTTGGCTGACCAGTTAATACCGTTCCTAGGCCTCTTCGGCGGGGAATTTATTACATCAGAAATAACTGAACACACCAAAACTAACATTTGGGTGACTGAGAAATTTGTAGATAAGAAATTCAAGATAGAAGGAACAAAGATCTCTATTATTTAGGCAGAAGCTGAGTAGTTTCTACCAAGAAAAGATTGCGGGTGCTTTATTTTATTCAAGCTTTTAGGTATAAATTCTTTTGTAAAAACATGGGAAAAGGCATCCTCGAATCGCTTGACTGTTATTATTTTGATTTTTGATTTATTTTTAGCCAGTATAACGTCATTTTCATTCGCCGCAGGTATGATAACTTGCTTCAGACCGGCGTCGACTGCAGCCTCCACTTTTTGCGTAACACCGCCCACTGGCAATATTTCGCCTCGCACAGATAATGAACCTGTTATTCCTGTGTCTTGGCGGATTGGCAATCCTTTCAGAGCAGATAAGATTGCGATTGCTACTGCCACAGATGCAGAGTCGCCTTCTACACCGCTATCCGCGGTTTGTAAAAATTGCACGTAGGTCTCGTAATTTTTGATATCTTGACCAAAGCGTTTCTTAATTATGACTGAAACATTTGTAATGGCTTCTTTGGCGATCTGGCCTAGCTTGCCTGTAGCAACAAACTTTCTTTTTTCAGTTGAAGTTCCGGCTGGCGTAACTTCAGCCTCAATTGGCATTACTATTCCTGCTGATGCGGTCTGTGTCCCTACAACAGCAAGGCCATTGACCCTGCCTATAGCCGCACCTGTTGTTCTTATGACTTCATACTCTTTCCTTTTTTCGATGTACTTATCGGCAATTTGCTGCTCCAGAGTTCTGGCCAGATTTTTGGCTTTCAAAACATGAGCCGCATCAACAACCTTAACGCCCTCTTCCTGGGCCAAGTCGCCCGCTGCTCTTACCAAGCCGCCTAAATCTCTTAAAACAAGTGTAAGCTTGCCTTTGCTGCCTGCCCTTTTCCTAGACTCCTTTATTATTTCCTCAACTGCGGCAGAAGTGAAATGTGGTATCTTTCCGTCTTTCACAACTTCTTGCGCCACAAATCTCGCAATTTTGTGGCGGTTTTCAGGCGTATCGGGAATAGTATCATTCATATAGACTTCATAACCATAGCCTCTGATCCTGCTCCTTAGCGCCGGATGCATTTTTTGCACAGTTTCTGTATTGCCTGCGGCTACAAGCACAAAATCACATGGCACTGCAGAAGTCCTTACCATCGCGCCGGAAGATTTTTCCGATTGTCCTGTTATTGGATATTTCTTTTCCTGCATTGCGGACAGGAGTTCCTGCTGCGAATGCGCATCCAAAGTTGAGATTTCATCAATAAACAGAACGCCTGAATGTGCCCTATGAATTGCCCCTGACTGCACCCTCAAGTGCGCGGGAGTGCCGAGACCGCCTGACTGCAATGGGTCATGCAGGACGTCGCCCAGCAGAGCGCCGGCGTGCGCGCCTGTCGCATCAACAAAAGGCGCTTTTTCCTGTTTCGCATTATCCACCAGGACTTTGGGCTCGATAATTTTGTTATTTCTTCTGAATGCAAAACCCATTGCGAGTGCCAGTGTCCCGACAAAGAGCATCCCTGCTATCAATGATGCTGCCGCCATGATGTCTCCGTAAACGCCGCGGATATACCATGGCATCATCATCGCAAATACTGACAAGCCGAGAAAAATAAACTGCTGGTTCCTGCCCCACGATAGTGTTGCGAGCTTTGCCTTTTCTGCGAGCTTTGAGCCTTCGCCAGAAACGACAGTCCTAATTACCGGCTGGTTTTCGTCTATGGGGTTTGGAAGGACTAAAGTATCTACTAGCTTTGATTTCGGCAAAAGTTCTGCAAGCGCCTGGCCAAGCATTGATTTTCCAGTGCCGGGCAAGCCTATCAAAGCAACGTGGCGTCTTTGCCTGGCCGCTTTCCTGATAATGTCAGCCGCATTGTCCTGCCCTATTATCTGCTGGACTATGGACTTAGGTACTTCTAGCTCTGCAGTCGTCTTGAATGTCATCTTTTGCAAAATTATGCTGTTTCTTCAGACGAATAATTTGGGGCTGCGTTCCTTGAAACAAGCATCACGTCACCTATGGCTTTTACCATGATGTGCGGCACGATTACGCCTTTTGCTCCGGCAAGGGCCTTGCTCAGGAAACTCTCCCTTGTAGCCCTGACTTTCCAGCTCTCAATCTTGTTCTTTGTAATGAGAGCTTCTTCAACTTCGCCGAAGTACAGGCCGTCGTCTGTGTACACTTTCAGTGCTGTTGTCTCCGAAACTTTTCGCATCTTCAACATTTTATAGGCCTCCTTTGGTTTATTTATATTTTTAGAGTAGCCAAAGGATATAAAACTTGCTGTGTTTACGACAGCAAACGATGGCAATACATTTGATAGGGACTTCGCATATTGCGAAGCAGTCTGTGAGGGAGGTCAAGGGCAAAATATTGAAACTGGAGCCGGATATTGTCGCTGTCGAGCTGGACTTTCAAAGATATCTTGCCCTCAAGAACAGGCAGAGCAGGATTACAATAGCATCAATAAGGCAAATCGGTTTTTTGGGTTATGTGTTCGCAAAATTTGGAAGCTGGATGCAGCACAAATTGGGGCAGGAGACCGGCTTGCTGCCTGGCGAGGAGATGCTGACTGCGGTAAATGCTGCCAGAGAGGCAAATGCAAAGGTTGCTTTTGTTGATATGCCTATAACACAAACCCTGCGAAAGCTTTCAAAGGAAGTTCCGCTGACTGAAAAGCTGAGGCTTGTTGGCTACATAATTATCAGCCCGCTCGTCGGCGAAAAGATAGAATTTGACATATCAAAAGTGCCAGAGCAAAAAGTCATAGCAAAGCTTACAAGTGTTTTCAGGAAAAAGTTTCCTACACTATACAAAGTCTTGGTCTCGGACAGGGACGAGTGGATTGCGCATCAGCTGAAGCACTTGCAAATGGCGCATCCTGATGCCAATATTATTGCAGTTGTGGGCGCGGGCCATCTGAAAGGTGTAAAGGAAGCGTTGCAGAGGCTGTAAAGCTCTCTACCAAAGATATCTTATGCGCCCAGAAAAGCTTAAAGAAAGCGGCTCCAAACTTTAGAGGATTCCTCAGCAGTAGGGGAAAAGTAATTTAAGGCCCTTCTTTGATTATTGTTAATGGCCATTACATTCAAAGACTTGTTTGGAAAACAAGAGCTTATTGACCTGTCAATAATAATCATTGCCCTTGGGTTTGCTTTTTCCTTCAGGTTTGACGGGCCTGCGACTCTCGGAAACTGGTTCAGCAATTTAATACTCGTCCTGATGTTGGTGTTGATCTCAGTGATTGTGCACGAAGCAGTTCACAAATTAATAGGAAGGAAATTTTTG
>DATEUM010000093.1:0-5154 GCA_035283085.1 Candidatus Nanoarchaeia archaeon | reverse complement strand
TTTTCTGCCAACGGACTGGGAAAGGGTTCTTGTCGCATCAATAAATTGTGAAACAAACCTTTTTAAACCTCATTTCTAAGCCAAACATAGACTAATGTCCATTAGTCATGGGTTATATAATTATAACCCGCAAAAATGGACGGGCTTGAAATTCGAGTTCTGTTCATTTCCAAAAAGAAAATGGGACATAGCATAAAACGCAAGGCGTTTTAGCTGGCCCCATTCAGCTACGCAGAATGGGACATATCAAAAGGAAGCGACCACGTAGAGGCTCACTTGGCGTGTGGCCTCGAAAGCGAGCTAAAAGAATCTATCCTATTGTGAAAACCTTTGCACAGAGAAAGGAAAACAAACTGCTCGGCTTCGCAGGCTACAAGGCAGGAATGATTTCTATAATTGTAATTGACAACAAGCTGAAATCCCCGACAAAGGGCGAGGAACTAAAGAGGGCAGTCACAGTCCTTGAAGCTCCAGCCCTGAAAGTTTTTGGCGTAAGATTGTTCAGGAAAACAGATTATGGTGACAAGGTTATTGGGGAAGTCTGGTCTGAAAGTTTTGAAAAGGATTTTTTCCGCAAGCTGGACCTGCCAAAGCAGCGAAAGCTCACTCTTGAGCAGTTGAAGAGCCAGCTGCCGCAGGCTTCTGATGTCCACGTTCTGGTCCATACAAAACCCCGGGACACTGGATTGGGAAAGAAAACTCCGGAAGTCTTTGAGCTCCCTGTCGGCGGTTCCTCTGCAGACGAGAAATTCAATTATGCTTCTTCAGTTTTGGGAAAGGATGTTTCTGCTTCTGATGTTTTCAAGCCAGGCCAGTATGTTGATGTCCACGCAATCACAAAAGGCAAGGGATTTGCCGGCGACATAAAGCGCTACGGCGTAAAACTCGCATCACATAAGGCTGAATTTGGCAGGAGGCATAGGGGAACAATGGGCGCCATCACTCCTGCGACGACTGGCTGGTGGGTTCTTCAGCCAGGACAGATGGGTTTCCACAAAAGAACTGATTATAACAAGCAAATTCTCAAGATTTCTTCAATCAAGGAAACAAATGTAAACCCTGTCTCTGGAATTTCCCGTTATGGCTTGGTGCAAGGAAATTATATTTTAGTTGATGGTTCTGTCCCGGGCCCCAAGAAAAGGCTCGTCGTGTTGTCACATTCAATAAGGCCAAGAAAGAGTGCGGTTGAGCAGGCTCCAGATATCACTTACATCAGTTTGAGGAGCCAGCAGGGCTAAAATGAAAGTTCCGATATTTTCAACAGCAGCCGAGAAGGTTTCAGAGATAGAATTACCTGTGCAGTTTTCCGAGCCGGTAAGGCTTGATTTGATAAAACGCGCAGCTCTCGCAGTCTTGTCCTCTTTGAGGCAGGCTTATGGCGCTGACCCCGAAGCCGGCCGAAGGCAAGGAAAAGCACTGCCAAAGTTCAGGCGAAAGTATGGAACTACTTATGGCAAAGGCATCAGCAGGGTTGCCAGGAAGATTATGTGGCACAGGGGAGAGCAGTTCGGCTGGGTAGGTGCAAGAGGCGCCCAAACAGTAAAAGGCCTTTCAGCTTTCGCGCCAAAATCAGACAGGATGCTTGCAGAAAAAATCAACAAGAAGGAAAACCGCAAGGCCATAAGGAGCGCTTTGTCTGCTTCCACAGTTCTTGATTTGGTAAAAGTCAGGCATAAGGTAGATGGTGTAAAATTTTTGCCCCTGGTTTTAGAGGATTCTGCAGAAAAGATGAATAAGGCAAGGGAAGTTTTCACGCTTCTTGGAAAATTGGGATTGGGCGAAGAGCTTTCCAGAACTAGCGAGAGGAAAATAAGGGCTGGCCGAGGAAAGACCAGAGGAAGGAAATACAAGAAAAAATCAGGCCCGCTCGTAATAGTCAGCAAGTCTTGTGACTTGGAAAAAGCAGCCAGAAACATACCAGGAGTTTCTGTAGTCCAGGTCAAGAGCTTGAATGCCGCCCTGCTGGCGCCAGGAGCTTCTGCAGGAAGGCTGACTGTTTGGACAAAGCCCGCTCTTGAATTGTTAGGAAAGGAGAAGCTGTTCACATGACAGACATGGACCCTTATGATATTTTGAAATTCCCAATCAGCACAGAGAAAGCTGTCAGGCAGATGGAGATGGACAACAAGCTCATCTTTATCGTGGCGAGTGATGCTACAAAGCCGACAATAAAATGGGCTGCAGAGAAAGCCTTCAATGTCAAGGTTCAGTCAGTGAATACAATGAAGACAAGAACTGGAGAAAAGAAAGCATACATCAAATTGAGGCCAGAGACGCCAGCAGTCGATGTAACGACTGCACTCGGTTTAACATAATAAAATGGGAAAGCGATTGATTACTCAGGCAAGAGGCAAGGGAGGCCCCAGATATAGAGCCAGGTCTCACGCATCCATTGGCGCGATTGAATATCCTGCTCCTGCCAAATCTGCTGTCAAAGGTGAGGTAATTGACCTGGTGCATAACTCTATGTCTTCATCTCCATTAGTGATAGTCAAGTTCGAGGACGGACAGACGTCTTTGTCCTCTGCCGCGCTCGGAATAAAAGTTGGCGATACTGTCTACTGCGGGGACGGAGCGCCAGTCCAATTGGGCTGCATAGTTTCCATTTCTGAAATACCATCTGGCTATCCAATCTTTAATGTTGAGCGCATTCCGTACAATGGTCCCGAATTAGTAAGGACTGCGGGCTCTGCAGCTACGATAGTAGGAAAGGAAGGAGATATGATTTTAGTCAAGCTGCCGTCAAAAAGAAATATCCTGCTCGATCCAAGATGCAGGGCTACTGTTGGCATGATAGCCGGCGGCGGAAGAACCGATAAGCCTTGGGTAAAAGCTGGCAAGAAGTGGACTGCATTGAGAGCAAAAGGCGGAAAGATATTCCCAGTAGTTTCAGGCGTGGCAAAGAATGCAGTAGACCATCCATTTGGGGCCACCCACAGAAGAACTAAGGGAAGGCCAACAACAACTAAAGGCTGGGGCACTCCGCCTGGCAGAAAAGTAGGTCTTTTAAGGGCTCGCAAGACAGGAAGGGGCAAGTAATGGCAAAAATATTTACCTACAGGGGAAAAACAGATGAAGAATTGTCAAAGCTCGATTTACAATCCTTGTCATCGCTGTTGAACGCAAGGGCAAGAAGGAACATCAAAAGGGGATTTACAGAACAGGAGAAGAAACTTCTGGAAAAAATCACTGCTGCCAAGGAAGGCAAGTACAAGAAGCAGATTAAGACTCACTGCAGGGAAATGCCAATCCTGCCAATAATGTTCGGCATGAAAATAGGCGTGCATAATGGAAAAGAGTTTGTACCCGTAACAGTCACGAGCGAAATGGTAGGATTAAAGCTCGGAGATTTCGTCTGGAACATGAAGGACGTCAAGCATTCCGGTCCTGGTATAGGAGCTACAAGAGGATCGAAGTTCATGTCGGTGAAATAAGATGTCATCACTACGATACAGCCACCAAAATTTTGACAGCAAGGCAATGGTCAGGGTAGCCGGAAGGAACCTTCCCATACCGCATAAGGCGAGCTATGAAATTGCAAAGTTCATAAAGCACAGAAGAGTGGAATGGGCGATAAAGAATCTTGAATTAGTGCAGCAAAACAAAGTTGCAGTTCCTTTCAGACGCTACAATTCTGATGTGACACACAAGCCAGGCATGGCTGCCGGAAGATATCCAAGAAATGCTTCTATATATTTAGTGAAACTGCTGAAAAATCTCAGGGGCGCAGCAAAAAGCAAAGGCCTGAATACTGAAAATCTCGTGATAATACACGCAACGGCAACAAAAGGCCCTGCAAGACGAAGATACGGAAGGAAAATGGGCTTTGAAAGGAAGAACACCCATGTCGAACTGGTCGCAAGAGAAAGTGAATCTCTCAAGTCTAAGCCTGCTCAAGTAAAGCAGCCTATGATGAAAACGAAATCTAACGAAGGGTTAAGTCTCAAGGCCGCAGAAGTAAAAGCAGCCCCTATGTTGAGAGATAACAAAGCGCAGGAGGGTAAGAAGTAAGATGATAGAAAGAGAATTCATCAAAGAAAAGAACAAGCACCTGAAAGTAAAGGAATTCCTGATGGCAACAATTCCTTTGAATGCGGGCATAGGCAGCATCATGATTGAGAAGACCCCATTGGGCGAAAGGATTACTATGGAAGCCGTCAGGCCCGCAATAATAATTGGCAGCGGTGGCCGTAACATTTCTGAAATCACAGCAACATTAAGGTCAAAATTCAGCCTGGAAAATCCACAAATCCAGGTTAAGGAAATTGCAGTGCCTGCGCTGAATGCCACAGTGATGGCAAACAAGATGGCTAATGAAATGATGAGATTCGGCACTGCTAGGTTCAAGGCAATCGGCTACAAGGCACTTCAGGAAATGCTGAATTCTGGCGCACTGGGCGCAGAAATCCGCTTGTCAGGAAGAGGAATACCTGGAGCAAGGGCGCAGAGATGGCGTTTTGCAGCTGGGTATATGAAAAAATGTGGCCAGCTCGCACTCGAAGGAGTAGAGCACGCTACAGTAAATGTTAATCTTCATTCAGGAACTGTTGGCATACAGATAAGCATCATGCCGCCAACAATAATTCTGCCAGACAGGGTGAGGATGAAGCCTGCCGCGGCAGTAACTGCAGAGGCTGCCAAATAATGGTTAACAAAACTTGCCACGAAGGGGTAAGTCTCAACATCATGGCAAGCAAGGGACTTTCTCTGATGATGAGAGATTTCCCAGTAAAGGAGACCTTCTAATGGCAATTGTCAGGTTTAAGGACATACAGAAAGGTTCAAAAGGCGAGCTTGACACTAAAGTAAAGGAACTAAGGAAAGAACTTATGAAACTGCAGGCACAAAAAACCACAGGCACACTCTCAAGCCCTGGGAAAATCAGTTCTATAAAGAGGGCAATCGCTAAAATCAAGACTGTTTCTAAACAATGAGTACTATGATATTCTCGGGATTCTCTGGAGCTTCTTCAAATGAGTGAAATCTGCGCTGTCTGCGGCTTGCCTAAGGAACTCTGTGTCTGTGAAACTATTGCCAAAGAGAAGCAAAAGATTATTGTCAAGATTGTCAAAGGCAAGTACAAGGACATGTTTATTACTTTAGTCGAAGGCATAGACCCAAAGGATGTAAAGCATATCGCAAAACAGCTGAAAC
>DATEUM010000092.1:0-4564 GCA_035283085.1 Candidatus Nanoarchaeia archaeon | reverse complement strand
GTTTTCAAGTTTTTCTTAAGGGAATTGGCGACTACTGGAGATATCAAAGGAACAGAAGCCATATTTGTAGGCAAGTTCAGGCCAGAGGTGCTTAACGGAAAGGTGGCAAAATATGTCAAGGAATTCGTTTTATGCTATCAATGCGGCAAGCCAGATACGCATTTGGAAAAGGCTGCATCCGCTACCTTGCTGATATGCGAGGCCTGCGGCGCCCGCGAATCTGTAAGGACTTTGAAATAAGATGGCAATTCTAGAGGCAATCAAAAAGTCATATCCGAACTTAGTAGAAATAGCTTTGGCTGGGGAAGAACTGCCCCAAGAACTAAAAAATGCCACTGTATTGCGGCAAGGGCATCAGTGGTTTGTACCCCATGATTACGAAGTGGAAAATGCAGGGTTTACCCCCGCGCGCTTTTATCACGGCAAGCGAAATTTTGATTTAATAATGTTTTATGTGTTAGAAGAACCCATCCAGTCAGAAAAGCTTAAAGCATTCTTAACTCAAGTAGGAATGGACATGAGAAAAGAGCCAGAAGCAGGACGGCAAAGGATATACTTTGTGGCAGCAACCCCAGAACTTGCTGAAGAGTTTAAGAGAATGCACAACGATTCAAACACTGTGTATGCAAAAATGTCTAGGGTAAGATAATGTACTACAAACTGCATAAGACAAAAGAAGGCCATGTGCTTGCGGCGGCTGACGAAGACTTGATGGGCAAGCACCTGAAGTTCAATGATACTGACTTTTTTGTAAATCCAAGATTTTATGGGGACAAAAAGGCCGCTAAGGAATGGCTAATAAAAGAAATGCAGTCGCCAGGAGTCATTTCTGTAAACCTAATAGGAAAAGAGTCTGTGCAGATGGGCATAGATGCAGGCATAATAGACAAGAGCAAAATTGTCAAGATAGGAAAAGTGCCGCACGCGCAGGGTTTTTTGATATTCTAATTACTTTTTGGGAATCTCCAAACATCAGATAAAGTACAGCGCTATTGCGCTGCAAACAAGTCCTGTTATGAGGCCCGTTGCAATGTCTTCCCACTTGTGGCGCTGCATCACTACCCTTGCTGCTGATACTGCAAGAACTATGGCTGAAAACAGGACTACTAGGGTAATCTCATATTCGAAGAAAGAAGCCAGTACAAATGCCAGTATTAAGGAGCGGGCAACGTGCAGGCTGATTAGGGAATTTGCGTTGAATCTTGTCATAAAATCCCTGCCGTGTGCCTCTTTGTGGGGCCTGTCCCTGAACCAGAACATCCGTACAGGAATTGCTATTGCGTAGAGAATTACAATTGCCAGAATTAATTGGTAGAATTGCTCCAAATTTTCAGTAATTATGAAAAGTAGGGCTATTACTGAATACAAAGGGATTCCTCCGAGTGCAGAGATATCCTTTGTGAAATCCAAGCCTATTACCATGTGATTATGAATAGCCCCACCCGGATTCGAACCGGGGCCACCGCCTCCAGAGGGCGGTATCATTGACCGTAGTCTCCGTTAGCCAATAAGCTTAACAGTCTAGACGATGGGGCTGTGTAAGCTTTTAAAATCAGTCTTTTTAAGTTTAGCCTGGGCCCATAGTATAGCTTGGTCCTCAAGTCAGCAGAGCTGACTTTGGGAAGTAAATAGTACAGTTGCTTGCGGAGCGACTAACGCAGGTTCAAATCCTGCTGGGCCCGCTCTGATCCTATGATCTGGTTTCATACCATAAGTGTTAAATAGCTATTTCTCGAGGCAATTTTGACATGGGAGTCATAGTTGGCGATCAGATAAACAGGATATTGGCTGAGAACAAGGGCTTAGCTAAGAAGATGACTATTTCTAATAATATACAGGTCATTAACATAAGCAAGAAAGACTTCTCATTTGGAGAGAAGAAGGAGCCAGGTCTTGCTTTTGACTTCACGTATGCTTCAAAATATGGCGATACAGGAACTAAAATAGAAGTCGACATGACTGTTTTCTACCTGAGCGACAAGAAAGAGCTTGATGAAATCGAGAAGCTGTGGAAGGACAAGAAACAAGTGCACGAAAAAGTGGTCTTGCCTGTAAACAACAGGGTTTTGGAAGCAGGAATGCTGCAGGCGATTGCTTTGGCAAACCAGTTGAGATTGCCGACACCGATAAAACTTCCAAAATTCGTTTCACAAGAGCCGCAAAAGCCTGCTAAGGCCGGCTAAGCCAGCTGTTTCTGTACTCTTCCATTTTGAGATTTACCTTTTCCATTGGACCTATGCAGCAAAGCTCTCCTTTTTTCAGGCTGAACAGTTCTTTTTTGCTGCTGTCAGGGTTGTCGTGATAAAATAGGATGGCGTCGCCATTGTTTTGATAGCTCGTGTAAGCGCTGTAAACAGCAATGTGCTTGTTTTTCAGGTCAACGACAGCCACTACTGAATTATTTTTGTGCTGGTGAAGTATTTTTTCGAGCTCTTTTGGCTCGATTTTATCCATGCGGAATTCAGCGATTTCCATTTAGTATCCTATTTCTTTAGCGAAATCCTTGAAGCTCGATTCTTCCATCTTTGCTTCCGGCCTGAATTTCTCTGTTATCAGCTGAAGCAGCTTGAAATCGTGCTTCTTTTCCTTGTCCAATGCCCCGGCATCTATTATGGTTTTTACGAATTCTACAATGTCGCTGCTGTCTGATTTTAACGCTTTGTTGAGGGTGTGAGAGCCGAAGAATTTCTCGTTCATGTTTATGTAAATATCCCTTTCAGTTTGCGAATGGAAAACCCTCAACGTGTTAAGATCTGCAACAATGTTTCTCAGCCGCCATTCATTTTCCTTAATTTGTTTGAATCCGTAATTCAGCAGGTTATGCGCGAAGATTTCCTTCAAAAGTGCTTCCCTGCTGTCGTGTTTTTTGATTCTGCTTAAAGAAAATTTTTTGTTCAATTTTTTCTCAAGCCTCACATGTTTTCCTAGAAATCTTACTGTTCTTTGCTTGACTTTTCCCTTATCCTTATAGGACTCCACTTCATAGACATAATGGTGTACCTTGTTCTCTTTCCTGACAGGTTTTATTCGTAAGAATGCCATGTTAATCGGCGCAGTGAGCCGATTTTAGTATGCTGTTGAAGTATAAAAAAGTAATGCCTAACTGCTCAAATTGGCTTAAATTTCAATAAAACACTCACTTTGCTACTATCATAGTGGCGGTTAAGGAGACTTCAGGTATCTTCCTTATCTTTTCAAGCATAAACTCATTCAGGGCCTGCGTGGAAGCAACTTCCACTTGGGCTAATACGTCCCAAGAGCCGAACATAAGGTTGACTTGTCTCACTTCTTTCAATTTCTGTAGCTTTTGGTAAACCTTCTCTTCGGTATTGGGCTGGACCCCTAACAAAACGTATGCTAACATCTTAAGAAACTATAACAGAGTCTCACTTTTAAAGCTTTCTATATGCCAATTCAATATAGAAATTGGATATTAAGGGCAAAACCTTTGGTTTCGCAGGTATCGCTAAGCAAGCTTAGCGGGACGGCTAACTAGTTAGCCGTATCTCTCAGGTCAGGAGCCAGTTTTCTTGAGTTTCCAGAGGTTTTTCTCTCTTCAGAAAGTCTCACTTTTATAATCATCAATATTGAGAGATAGGTAATTTACTGCTAAATTCAATATGGAAAACTGATATTTTCCCTCATAAAGACTCTCACTTTAAGTTTAGCCTAGATCTGCTTAATTCCGCTGGCTTAAGGGGAATCTCTCAAGGTCTTAGAAGGCAGCCTTCCCAGCTAAATTTGCGCTTTCCTTCCTTTAGGATTTCCCCTAGTTTCCGCGCTGGATTTTCAAGATTTTTTTAAAAACCCAAGAAAAATTTCAGATTTTTCTGGGCCCAGCTGAAAATATTTTTCAGCTCGGGTTTTCACAAAATTTTATTTAGTTTCTCGCAAAAAAGCTTATATAGAAGTTGTGTTTAGATATGTTTAACTGTTAAACACATTAAACAAGTGAGTTTAACGCGTCTAAACGAGTGTAAAATGGGAATATTAGATTCTTTATTTGGTCGTTTCAGAAACCAGCCTACAGCGCCCAAACCGGAGCAATTAAAAGTTGCTAAAAAAGTGCGTACGGCTGTTAAACAGATTAGAAGGCCACGACAGAAAAAAATACCTCCTAAGACACAACACAGGCTTGTGACTGAGTGGAGAACTGAGGTCCAAAAGATCCAGAAACATCCACTCACACAAGCAAAAATAGTCAACGAAAGGCTCCTGGCATCAGTTATGGAAATGTTTAACGAGATAAACTCCAAACTTGACGAGTTAAGCACCCGTATGATGCAACTGGAAACCATAGGAAACCGACCCGCAGCGCCCCAGAAACCAGAGTTTCAATTAAGCACAAATGAGCAAAAAGTAGTCGATTTTATCAAAAAGAAGAAGGAAGTTGTAGCCAACAATGTGGCCGACGCACTCCGAATTTCAAGATCAAACGCAGCCCTCAAGCTCAATAAGCTAGCCTCAGTAGGCCTCCTAAGTAAGCGACAAGACGGTAAGGATGTCTATTACAAGCTCGCATAAAGGCCTAAATAATCAAAATATCTAATCAAAAATTAGATAT
>DATEUM010000091.1:0-5001 GCA_035283085.1 Candidatus Nanoarchaeia archaeon | reverse complement strand
GCAAATAGTATTTGATTATCTTGAAGTCGTTATCTGTCAGCTTGTAAATCCCTTCTGTAGGAGCTTTTGAGTACATTGTCGTTCCGGCTCCAGCAGACTGATCCCAGATGTAAAAGTCATCCCCTTGTGAAATTGCCTGCTTGAAGCTTGCAGATAAATTAGAGCCCTGCTCGTTCATCATCTTCAACAGCTTTGCCTTGTGGTCTGCATTCTTCTCGTCCAGTGAGACGACCAGCCACGGATAGGCTGTTGAGTAATCTCCAAGGAATTTCAAAGTGTCAGCTTTTTCAGTACCAGAAAAATCATTTTCATCCAAACTTGCTGCTATTGCGGCTGCAGCCCTGTAATCATCAATTGCCTGATCAAGGCTTTCGAACTCGCCCATCGGCTTGTTCAGGAAGTAGTCTGTCAAATTTACCTTCTTTCCAGAAACATAATCTTGCGCAACATTGTCAGCCCAGGCTTTCATGAAGCCTACTTTTTCAGCAAGGTCTTCGACGGCAGAATAGTTTGCTGCTGTAGGAGTGCCGTATTTTGCGAGTATCAAATTTGCATCTACGCCGGCATCAGCTGCGACTTGGCTTATGTAAGCTTGATGGACAAACAACATTCCATCAGCCTTTCCGGCAGACTTTTCAGAAGTAATCTTGGACTTTATCTTGTTGGTCAAGTCCTTCACTATTGATTCAGATTCTGCTATGTAATTTCCAGCTGTCAAGCCGTTGACCCTGTTCTTCTCTGCATCTACGTCAACTCCCAAAGTCGTGTTGACATAGTTTGCAACCTGGTTCAGTTCCCTCTTTGCTTCTGTAACATTAAGGCCGGACATGTAACCGTTTAATATTCCCTGCAGTCCTTTAGAATTGTTTGCACTCTGTCCTGTCAATCCGCTAACATAAGTTTGCCAGGACTTGAATGTCTTTGTGAATTTTTCAGGAGTTGCGTCTACAACCGCTTCCAGGCTTCCTGCATTTCCTCTTGCATTCTTTGCCTCGAAAGCAGGAGCTATTGAAGAATCGCCTTTCAGGTTGTCAGCAAGGTCAGCTGCGTGAGCCATGTCATTGAAGTAGAACAATCTTTCATCCACTACATTACCAGAAGCGTCCTTGAATGTAAGGACTCCCATTGCTGTGCTGGCAGCCACAGATTTTCCAGCAGATATGTAGTGCACCGTGTCTATGGAAGTTATATTATTATTATTACCGAGGCCATAATCGCCTGCAACAAATGAAACTACATCCTTGTCAGTTATTGTCTGATTTCCGTCAAGAGCAAAAGGCATTATTACAGAGCCTGGCGCTTGCTGCTGTGCAAGCTTTACAGTTTCAGCCCAGCCCAAGTGCTGCTTTGGCTCCACTTTTTCATTAATTTTAACAGTTATGTCGGAAGAAAGGTCTTCATTCAGGTGCAAAGTTGCGTCCTTGTTGTCAAACTTGACAGCAATGTCATCTCCAGGATAGAAAACCTGCGTCTTTGAGTCTGTTGGCTTAGGTCTCAGTACTTCATAAAGCCCTGCGCCTAAGAACGTAAATCCTAACGCTGTGGCGGTAAATGCTGCACCTAGTGCTTTTTTACTTACCATATTTACAACTTCTAAGTAGTGATAGTCTTTTAAAGGTTTTGATGATTCCTAATATAGTGATTAATCCCTGAAATTCTTCACGATTTCCCATACCGCAGGCCTCTTTAGTGATAATATCTTTTTGTGGCCATCAGAATTGTATACGTCAAACCTAAGTTCTGTCCCCTTCCCGTTTTCCTCTGTTATCGGAATTCCATAGTGCCCGTACTTGGATAGCTTGACGTGATATTCCCCAAGGCTTTCACCACTTTTATCATAAAAGTCAAAGCTGGTATGCCATGGTGTATTTCTGTGCCTATATATTATATTATACACTTCCTGTTTGTAAGGCTTGCAAGCCTTCTTTTTTTCACTCTCGTCAGCTTCATTTGATGTCATCTGCTTGAAATTATAGAACCAGTAGGCTGACATCAAATCAATCAACTCAGATGGTACATCCATACTTGCAACAAGAGGTTTTGTATTCTTGTAGATGCCCCTTCTCCTTACTTCCCCCAGCTTAGTCCTTTCATTTTTCACATAAGTAGGGACTATTGCATACAGCGTGATGTTTTTTGGAATCTCTATCTGCAGGTGCGGGGGTTTCATAACATATTGCGGATCCCATTGCATCAAATATATTGCTGGGACACTCTGCAGTTCCCCCAGGAATTCTGCAATCTTCTCGCCCCTATTGTCTTCGTGGAAAACTTTCCTTTCATAGTGCTGAAGGGTTATCTTATCCTCCAAAGATAGAAACTCAGGCTCTTTTCCTGCAAGTCTCGCCTGCAATTTTCCAATCAGTTTCAGCGCCTGCAGGGATTTTTCAGGCGTCGCAGTTTTCTGCAAGTATTTTGAGTACAACAACAGGATTGCAGATTCCTGCAATTCACTAAAGCTTAACCTTTCCCCTTCCGCACCTGGAAGATAGCCTACGCCGACATTCTCCTCGCTCCTGATTCTTTCTTCAACCCTTACCACCAAATCAAGTTCGCCAGGCAGTTTCTTGTTCAAAGAACTCGTGTAAAAATCCAGCAAATTCCCGAAATATTTTGAAAATTCTCCAAGATCAGATTTGTTTTCATTTACGCTGAATCCTATAGCATCACCCAAAGGCCTCCCGCTCGCCAGGTCTTCCAAATCCTTTGGCAATTGCTGTACAAGATGCAATGGCCTCTTTACATTTATCACAGACGCTATTGCGCTTGCTGTGCGAACATCAAAACCGTACTCGGCAAGGGCTGCAACTGCCTTGTTGTTGCTGCAGAGTTCTATAGTTTCAAAAAACTCCGAGACATTGGGAATTTCAGTTTCGGAGAAAACACTTTTTGTCTTGTAAGCCCTTTCCTTCCTAGAAGAATAACTCTCAACAGCATCAAGATGCCGGAAAAATCTTCCAAAGTCAAGGGATTCAAGGTCATAGGTCTTGCGCAAATCAATTATTTCAGGCTTTGCAGAATGAAACTGAATGTTCAAGGCCTGTGTTTTCTGTGAGGAAATTGCCATCATTAATCAAATGACACCTGGGTTCTCGAGTAAAGAACATTAACCATTGCTATGTCCTTGACTGTCTCCAAGACAATTTTCTTTTTTGTTTGTACATCAATCAAGTCATAATCGAACATGAAGCCGTCGTTGTTCAGGTTTAGCATGTTGTAATATCCTATTCCTGAACCTTGCTTCTCCAGCTTTGCAACATATTTTTCCCCTTTAGAGTCAGTAATGTGGAACTTCTTTCCCAAAAATCCCTTATACTCAATCTTGGCAGCTTTGTCTACTATTATGCTGCTCAAGTCGCTTGCAACTTCGTATTCGGAGTTTACAAACTTGTTGTGCTCCCTATATCTTAGCGACTCTGCTGAAGCTTTTGCAGGTTTGACAACTTGGTCAAGAGTATCAGGCTTCTTTTCCTCTGCTGGCCGTGCAATGCTTTCAGGCTCCTGACTTGAATGTCCCAACGCATCATCGAGCTGTTCTTGTACAGAAGATTGTGGAGGTATAGGATCAGCATGTAACTCAGCGGCTTCTGCCCAGTGTTCAGGCATTTCTGAAGCTCTGCTGGGTGGTCTGTAATTACCCTTGATGGAATTGTAATCTTCCCAAACTGCTCTCAGTGTGCTTTTCAAGGGCTCGCTAATGTCCACATTGGTCCGCTTGAATTTGTACTCTCCATCAGGGCTTCTGGTTATTTCGTTAGTGGTTTGGTTTTCAACAAGATAAATCTCATCCGGCCCCCTGATCGATATTACTGCGCCATCTTTCAATAGATAATCAGAACTTACAAGCACTTTCTGGTCCCCGAGGCCTTTGAACCTTAATTGGTTTTCAACAATAACCACATCTTCCAGACCCTTTACCATATTCTTACTATCTAAAGGTAGTGAATTTAAGCCTTTTGCTTGGTGTCCTGAAGCCTTAACGGTGCGGAAAACACCTTCAGCATGTGTTTCAAGCTCTTTAATGCCTTCTTTTGCATCTTCCGCAGTCTGCTCTACTTGCTCCTTGGTAGACTTCAATGTTTTCCTTGTTTCTAGTATATCTTCAGACATGCTGCCGAGAAGGGTTTTGGCAGACTCTGCAGTTGACTTTGCCTGTTGCGCCAATACGTTTGCAGCAGCTACATCATCATAAGCCCTGCCAGACATTTCCTGGAGTTTGGAGCGTGTCTGCTGTAAGGTTTCAAAATTTTTTACTAACTCTTCAAGCTTTCCTAAATCGGGAATCTCCAAACCGCCAAGGGTGCGCACAAGCTCCACATAATCTCTAGCTTTATCTTCATCAGGCAGCAAGGCCGCAGCCTCAACAAGTTCATCCAATTTTGGCTTTGCAATCCTGTAGGCCTCCACAGCTTTTTTCAGGTCGGAAAGATTCACATCCCCGATATGCGCTTTAGCGGCGCGAAGCCTCTGCAAGTCCTCTTTTGAAATTTTAAAACCGACGAGCAATCGCAAAGATTCAGGGTCAAGTTTTTTCAGTATGTCGAGCTTTTCGTCAATTTCAGAACTGTATTCCTGCTTTTGCTGCTCATCCGCCATCTGCAAACATAGTTAGATAGTTTTATGAATTGTTTGCTGGGCTGGGGTATCCCTTAACATCAAGTAAGGTTTGCTCAGGAATTTTTGCCATGCATTGCACAATCTGAACTGCGGTTCAGCTGTGCCTCGCTTCTGCGAAGCTTCGGTGTTGAGAGATACAAACTGAAGCTAGCTTCAGTTGTACAGCTAAACTACTGTTTAGCTTGTATCTCAGGTCAGTATTAGAAAATAAAAAATAAAGAGGGTTTATTTGGGACCCTTCTTCTTGCCGTACAGCTGTACATTGCCGCCATCCCGTGCAAACTTCTTTCCGGCGAATACCAGCACAACTGCTGCCAGCACTCCTATCAACAGCAGGAATAATGCTGTTGAGTCTTCAGCCCCCGGGGTTCCCAGCTGGCTTAT
>DATEUM010000090.1:0-8189 GCA_035283085.1 Candidatus Nanoarchaeia archaeon | reverse complement strand
TCTGTGAATTCTGCCAGGCTCTTGTACAATTTTCCCAATGCTGAATAGCTGTTACCTTCCATGATTCCATCCTTTCTCAACTACGGAGAGCAGGCCTGTAATTGTCGTAGTGACTGCGCGGAAAGCAGTCGCGTCCTCAGCCCTGACTTTTATCTTCAAATTATTCTTGTCAAGTTTCATTGAGTATTCCGCACGGTCTGTCTTGAATTCCTCTTCAGGCTCTAGGGCTTGCTTGCAGGCCTCCAGGAATTCCTTGTCGCCTTTGACTATAATATCAGAAGTTATCATCTATCTTGCTCTGACTTTCTTTAATTCGCCAGACCTTTTCTTCATTATTATCCTTGCCGAACAGTATGGGCAGATTATCCTCTTGCTTATGTCGAGGTCAGTAAGGTCTTTTTGGCAGTAAAAACATTTGTATGTCATATTATGCAACCTCTTGAATCACTAATGGCTTTTCCAGGTTCGGTATGTAAGCTCCGCCCGCAAACTTGTTCTCGCAACTATTGCAGAACCATATGCCCGCAGATAATCTCTTGAGGGCAAACTTGAAACAGCTCGGGCACTTGTGCTTTTGCCTCTGTATTGACTCTATTTCAGTAATCTTTTTCCTTATCCTGAGGCCGTATCTAGCCCCAAATCTACCCGCAGCACCTACTTTCTTAGTATGAGATGGCATAATGAAAACCTTTTTTGTCGGTTTATAAGCTTAGCGCCGGCGGCAGGATTTGAACCTACAACCCCCGAAGGGAACCGCTATCCTTCCCTTCTTTCTTTTCGGAAAGAAGGTCTGGATCAACCCCAAGAAAGACGACGTGTGTTTCGCTCGCGCTCAAGCACACATTGCTCTTAGAGCTTCCCCAGTCGGACTCAAGGCGGTCGGAATTTCCTGCAGAGCCAGCTTAGCAAGCTGGCTGAGAACCAGGCTATCCGACACCGGCATGCCACTATAAGCGGAAAGTGGTTTTTAAATCTGGCTGACTGGGGAATCACTCAAAGTCAGAGCTGCTCAAGCTGGTGCAAGGCCTAATGTTTAGAGTTACCCTCGCATTGTCGTATGGCAACCATTAGACTTTTAAACACAGCCAAAGCCCCTCTACTATGGGAAAGGAGAAGTACAAGTTCCTTGAGAAGTTTGTCACGGCAGACATGGCCTTCGAAGCCTTCGGCTCCGACCTGTCAGAATTATTCACGCACGCCGCAGAAGCTGTAGCTGCAGCAATGGTGCAGCCCAAATCAATGGCTGCCAAAATAAAGAAAACAATAAAGATGCAGAACAAGGACTTGCAGCACTTGATGATAGATTTCCTCAATGAAATAGTATATTACAAGGATGCAGAGTCAACATTATTTCCGAAAGCAAAGGTAAAGATTACAGAGAAGAATGGAATGTATCACCTGGCCGCAGACCTAGCAGGAGATAAGATTGATTTTGCAAAGCATAAGGTAGAGGCAGATGTAAAATCAGCAACCTGGCACAGCTTTGAGCTGCAAAAGAAAGGCAAGCAGTGGTATACTAGAGTTGTGCTTGATATTTAGAACTCTCTTTTGGAGAGGTAATCCTCTAGCAATTTCTTTTCCCTTTGACCAATAGGTTTAATCCCATAGATATAGGATGCATTCAAGCCAGTTGGGCAGTGCACTCTAAGATCGCCAATAGCCTCTGGCTCTATGCTAAATTTTAAATTTAGTATGGCCTCATTGGCAGCTATCACAACACCTTTTCTTTTGTAAGCCTCTGCGCGTGTTTTATCCCACCAATCTTCTTCGAGCGCCTCTGCTTTCCGCACTCCTTCGCGCGGTATGCCTTTGGTAGAAAATCCTTCTTCCCAAGCTAAAACAATTTTGTCAACATATCTGGCATCTACGCCTTCGGTCATAAGAGCATTTGATATACACTGGTGTGTGCCGTGCATTTTTGCATATCCTTTAGCTTCATCAAGAGCATCTTCAAAAGTCCATTTTCTGTAGCGGCGATAATATTTATGTCCTCTAAGCTTTTCGCCTATTGGCGCAAAAAATAAATGATTCCTAAGGCTTTTGTAAGGTCTGCCAGTAGGCAAAGTTCCAGTCTCAAATAGTATAAATGCAGTTTCTATGCTAGTCCCATGCAACATCACAGCCGTCTCTTTGGAAAGTCCTTTTGTTAATAGTTCAACTATGTTTACTGCGGAAAGCATTTCAAAATTCAGAGCTAAAGGTTTAAAAGTATTCTATTTACATTGTTTCTTGGACACATGGAAATACCAACAAAGAGGCCACCCTTGAAGAAGATTAGCGATGTAGTCTGGGAAATCTCTCAAGATTACAAGAAGGACAAACCTGCTATGCAGGTTCCTGCCCGCATCTATGGAACCAAAAAGCTGATTGATTCAATGGACCTGATGGTGTACGAGCAGATAAGCAATGTTGCTTGCCTGCCAGGAATACAGAAAGCTGCGATGT
Organism: Candidatus Nanoarchaeia archaeon; assembly: GCA_035283085.1. GTDB lineage: Archaea > Nanobdellota > Nanobdellia > UBA10117 > UBA10117 > DATEUM01. Next base: position 5,744 of record DATEUM010000090.1, on the reverse strand, counting down.
GCATGCCCGACGGGCACTGGGGCTACGGTTTTCCAATAGGTGGAGTTGCTGCTTTTGATTTAGAAAAAGGTATCATAAGTCCTGGAGGTATCGGTTATGACATAAATTGCATTCACCCAGATACAAAAATATCAACTAAGTATGGATATTTTAAGAAAGTAAAGGATTTCTCGGGCGACTTTTCAAACGAGAGAATATCATTTATAGATTTACAAGACAAGCAAAAGAAAGATTCTAATGCAATTTTATTTTTGCGAAAAGAAGTAAACAAAATTCTAAAGATTAAAACTAAATGTGGTGAGGAAATTCTATTGACAGAAGACCATCCAGTCTATACTGGCAAGGATATGGTAGAAGCAGGGTCTGTTAAAATTGATGATACCATAGTTACTCACCCCTTTACTGGTGTCGAGTATGAAGAGCCTGAAGAAAAAATAATTTTAGACGAGGGCGATATAATTAGGTTAATAGGCAACAGATGGAAGCTGATTAAAGAGCTAAAAGACAAAGAACTTTTACCTCTTAAAACAACGTCTAAAAAATTACCAACACTGGCTAAATTATTAGGGTTTTTAACAGGTGATGGCTGGTTGGGACATTACTATTCTGAGAAAAGAAAAATGAATATATGGTCTATGCGTGCAATTGGCAAACCAGAAGACCTGGAAGAAGTTAGAAAAGATATTAGCGAATTAGGATACGAAACTAACTTCTTATCAACTAAGAGTTATAGCAGCGAAGTAAAGGAAATTGACGGCGGCAGTAGAAAAATAGATGGAAAATCTACGCAATTATACATTAATTCTCAATCGCTAAGTGTTCTGTTATGCGCATTAGGCCTACCAAAAGGAAATAAGTCCAGAACAAAAGTGTCTGTTCCAAATTGGATTAAAGAGTCACCTCTCTGGATAAAGAGGCTTTACTTGGCAGGTTTGTTTGGCGCAGAACTTACTAAGCCTGCACAGAGAAAAGGTGAATTTACAAGCTTCATCGAGCCCAGTTTTAGCCAAAATAAGATAAATAGTCTAGACATAGACAATATGAACTTTATTTTGGACGTAATAAACTTATTATCGGAATTTGGCGTAAATACAAATAAGATTTACCGCCAGAAAGGCGTTAAGAATTCTTATGACGAAGAGACGCATAAGCTCTCTCTTAGAATTTCAACTAAACCTGAAAATCTGTTAAACTTATGGGGAAAAATTGGCTACGAGTATTGTAAAGAGAGAAAAGAACTATCCATGCTGGCTATAGCATATTTAAAATATAAACTCAGATTTTTGGAAAAACTAAGGAAATTCATAATCAGAGCTAAAGGGCTTAAGGAAAAAGGAGTTCCAATAAGTGAAATATTAACTGAAGCGGAGAATTTCAGCATAAGTAAATCATTCGTCGAAGGTCAGCTGTACCAAAGGCGTCTGAGCTTGGGGTTGAGAATAACACAAGACTTTCCAATCTTTGAAGAATTTAAAAAATTGCATCAGATGACAAGTTCTGAATTTGTGTTAGACGAAATAGATGAAATTGTAGAGTTACCTTATGGCGGTTTTGTATACGACTTTACAATGAATGATTCGAATCACAATTTCGTTGCAAATTCAATAGTGTCGCATAACTGCGGCATGCGCCTTATCAAAACTAATTTCACTATCAAAGATGTTCAGCCGAAGATTAAGGAATTAGTTAATACACTTTACAAACGAGTTCCTGCAGGAGTTGGAGCTACAGCCTTTGCAGAGAAAGAAGGTATTCTGAAATTGACGAAGCAGCAGTTCAAGGAAGTTGTTGAGCAGGGCGCTGACTGGGTTGTGAAGCAGGGCTATGGATGGAAAGAAGACTTGCCACACATAGAAAGCCACGGCCACATGGACGGCGCGGACTCGTCTAAGATTTCTGACAAGGCCCTCAGCAGGGGAATTCACCAAGTTGGCACGCTTGGAAGCGGGAATCATTATTTAGAAATACAGCACATCAAAAAGGAAAACATATTCGACGAAAAAATTGCAAAGAAATTTGGCCTGTTTGAAGACCAAATAGTAATTATGTTCCACTGCGGCAGCAGGGGATTTGGGCACCAGATAGCGACTGATTATATTTCTCAATTCATGTCTGTGATGGGGCCAAAATATGGCATAGAGGTAAGGGATAGGGAATTAGTTTGTGTTCCATTCCAGAGCAAGGAAGGCCAGGATTATTTCAAGGCCATGCAGTGCGCAGTAAACATGGCCTTTGCAAACCGGCAGATGATTCTTCACGAGATAAGAAAGTCATTCGAAAATGTGTTTGGAATGGAAGCAGAGAAAATGGGCTTGGATTTGATATATGATGTTGCTCACAACATCGCCAAAGTCGAGGAGCATCTTGTGGATGGCAAGAAGAAAGAACTCGTAGTACACAGGAAAGGCGCTACAAGATGTTTTGGCCCGGAGAGGAAAGAATTAGCTCCTATTTTCCGAGAAACAGGACAGCCCGTAATAGTTGGCGGCTCGATGGAAACTGGCAGCTATTTGTGTGTTGGTACTGAAAAAGCAGAGGAGACATGGGGAAGCACGATGCACGGTTCAGGAAGAACAATGAGCCGAGGCGCTGCAAGGAGGCAGATATGGGGAGAGAAATTGCAAAAAGATATGGAAGCAAAGGGAATTTATGTGAAATCTGTTTCGATGTCTGGCTTATCTGAAGAGGCAGGGTTTGCGTATAAGGATATCAATGAAGTTGTCGAGACGATGCACCAGGCAGGAATTTCCAAGAAAGTTGTGCACTTATTGCCGATTGGCAATGTGAAAGGCTAGGCATTAGGCTCATATTTCTTTATCAGCTTCTTATAGTCCTTATAGATTTTCCAGACAGAATAGGTAAGCACAATTCCTATTACTAACATCATCACGTCTGTCAGGCGCACATAATTGATGTAGCCGCCTATGGACTTTTGGTAGATTGCCAGCAACAGAGTTGCGCCAAGTATGAAGTTCACTGCTATTACTGTAGTGAGCAGCTTTACAGGCCCTGTATCCTTGCCCTCACCCATCAATTTTTTCAGCCTGAGGGTCAGGATAAATGATACTCCTAGGAATACCAGAGCGAACGCGTCTATGGTTGCGAACGTGTGCGGCGGAAGAACTACCATTTTAAGCCCTCCAGATCTTTAATGGGGACAAATTCAGGATGTATGGGATTGCTGCTGATTATGACTTTGCAGTCCTTGCTGAACTTTTTCAAAGTGTCTTCGAGAAAGCTTCTAAGATGGCCGTTATTCTGGGCTGCGCATACTAAAAGAAAATTGTAAGGCCCGGTAATTTCAAAGCACTGCAATACCCTGGCTTCATTCAAAATCAATTTTTTGAACATGCTTATTTTCGATTTGTCTATCTGCAGCTCCATTATCAGCGTCTGGTAATTCAGCTTCTCAAGGTTTACGAGGGCGCGTACGCTTAGGATGCCCGTTTGCATCAATTTTTCAATCCTGTTGGCTATAGCCACGCGAGACAAGTTAGTTCCAGTAGAAAGTTCAGTCAGGGATAGGCGCCCATCTCTTGCTAGGCGGGAAATAATTTTCACGTCAACATCGTCGAGCATCAATATGTTCACTTAAGTGGCACGTTTAAAAACTAATCGCTATTCGAAAGTGTATTGTTTCATATCGAAACATTTATATACCAGCCACTTACATAATGTAAGTATAGGCTTTCGAAATGAAAATGCTTAGGGGGCTCCAAGTTTTCGATCTGAAGAATGATTCAGAGTCGAAAAAATACTTTACGGCCCTCAAAAAAATCGTGAGAGAAAAACTCAGGATACCAATCATGGCCAAGGGTTCGATGAGAATGGTGGACTTCACCAAGAAGCTTTCCAGACTAGACATTTACCCTCCATTCGAGACAGCTTGGACCAGACAGGAAAAACTCATACTCGGCGAATTTTTCAGTGGCCAGTAGCCATGTGCCTCCTTCCAGCCGGTAGCCGAGATCGGCTGGATACTATTCACTTTAACGAAACGGCTCTTCTTAATTCGTTGTTGTAGCGTTTGAATTTAGCTTCCTCTTGCCTAGTAATTGTATGTTTGTCAAGGAAAGCTCCAGCCATGAAGTACACGTTCCTGTTTACAGCTATGTCTTCAGGCTTGGGATGGTCAAATGTGAACTTGTTGACAACGCCTTTTCTGCACCTAAGGATTAAATTTAAGCCTACAGCTTGCATGATGTCTATGTCACGGACTTCAGTGTAAGGCCTGAGCTGCAGTAGAGTAAGAATACTGCTTTCATGGTGTTTGTCTCGCAAGAGAAGCAATGCATTTGGCCGGCCGCCAATGCCAAAATGCTCGCAAGTCATGTATTCCAAGCCTTTAGCATCAGTCGTTTTGTAAGTCTCGATTGCCATCAGCGGTATACGGCCAAATTCTTTTCTTAACAAGTCACCAAGATCGCATAACAAATCGATTCTCTTTTTTTCATCTTCTAGGGGGCGGCGTCCTGATTCCTTATAAATCTCGCCCAAGACATGCGCCTTGGCTGTTTGCACACCTTCTGTCGCCGCCAGAGCGACATCATATGCCTTAAGATAAAATGCCCAGCTCATAGTTCGAAGATTAAACTATAGTCAACACGGTTTTTGTCGTTTTGGAAAATTTCAGGAAGGCAGCTACTTGGTACGTGTTCTATCAACATTTCTTCATTTTTTGTCAATTTCGGTATTGTGAAATAAAAGAAACAGCCCTCCCTTTCTATCTTGATTCGGCCTGGATTGTGGTAAATCTTTTCCAATACAGGGAAAACTGTTTGCAGGTCATTTTGTAAATCGTTTTCAAGCTGAATTTCGAGCGCCTTTTTGATTCCTTTGTATTTTATGCCCAGTGTTTGAACAAGCCATAGTTTGGTTTGTTCACCTAGCGAATTTTTGTTTCTGGCTTCGGCTAGCTTTTCTTTTAGGGCATCAGAAAATTCTTCATGTTTAAGTGCATAGTCAATTTTTCTTTGGAAAAAGTCGTCCGCACTAAACTCTGCGCATATGTAATCTAAAGTATCTAGAGGAAGCTCTGTTACATTGATATCGCGCACCAAAGTCGTGTATCTTTGTGCTTTTTGCTCTAGACCTTCCTCTATCTTACCTAATTGCTGCCTCCTTTCAATTATAAAACGCTCAAAATTTCTTCTGTTGTCATAGCCTACAACGCGCCTCAATCTGGACAATTCTTCTTTGCCCTTTTTGGTCATCTTGAAACAGGAGGGCTCTTTTATCCAATTCCTGTAGCTCAAATCTATACCCTCTTTTTTGAGGAAACCTTTCTTGGCCAAAAAATCAAGCGCAGCGCTGACATTGGTTTTCCCACTAAGAACTGCCTGGTAGAAAGGGGTTGTTTTTCCGCTTTCGGTAGAAAGCTCCAGAATAGTGTATGGCAAAAACTCATCCCTTTCATTTCCAACTAAGAAATATTCAAGCCGAGCACCATCGTCCTTGCAGCGCGCTCCAAAGCGAGTACCGTACATGCTGTGAGGTCCCTGATATTCTTCTCTTGTGTTAGAGCACCATATGCGCAAAGTTCCGGGAACTATTTTTTCCTCGCCCTTCTCAAACTTTACATCAACCTTTAAGTTGAGATTTTTGTCGCCGCAAAATCTACAGCTGAAACCGGAAAGGGAATATGGCCTGCGACATTTCCTATCCGCGCAAATCAGCTCTAAATTTTCAAATCCTTCCCGCCTTTTCAAGAATTCTCTTAAGCCAAGTTTGTTTTCTTGAAGCCA
>DATEUM010000089.1:0-3010 GCA_035283085.1 Candidatus Nanoarchaeia archaeon | reverse complement strand
ACGATGTCCAAGCTGCAACAATGCGGGACCACGGCTTGGACGAAACAAAACGCGCCATAAAAGACCTAAAAGACGCAGGCTTCAAGGTCGACCTCCACGTAATGCTGGGCCTGCCGAAAACAACAAAGAAAATGGACATAGAAATGTTCCGCATTTTGTTTGAAGACCCTGACCTAAGGCCAGATGGATTAAAGATATACCCTACAGCAGTAATTCTAGGAACAGTTCTGCACCACCAATGGCAAAAGGGAGAATTCAAACCAAAAGACGAGAAATACATAATCGATGTTCTGATAGAAGTCAAGCCGAAATACATACCCCCTTACTGCCGCATCAAGAGAATAATGAGAGATATACCATCAACAAAAATCGCTGCTGGATATAAACATCTCAATTTACGCCAAGTTATTCAGGGGAATCTCTCAAAAAAAGGCCAAGCCTGCAGGTGCATCCGATGTCGGGAGGTCGGCCAGAAATTCAAGACATTTGGGATGATTCCCAAATCCGTAAAAATGAAAACCATTGAGTATGACGCATCTGAAGGAAAAGAATTCTTCATCAGCTTCGAGGATGCGGAGCAGGACATCCTCCTCGGCTTTGCACGCTTGCGAATTACTGATGATAAGGCATTTCTCAGGGAACTTCACGTATACGGCGAAGCCGTACCCTTGACCGAGAACATTGAAACTGCAACGCAGCACAAAGGCCTCGGCAAGAAACTGCTTGCTGAAGCTGAAAGGCTCGCCAAAGAAAACGGAAAAAAAGAATTGCTAGTCTTATCTGGCACAGGCGTAAAACCATACTATGCCAAGCTGGGATATTCCAAAAAAGGCCATTATATGGCTAAGAGGCCATAATGGCAATTCCGCTTTGGGCAGTACTATCAATTTTAGCGGCTTTCTTATGGGCCATAACTAATGCCGTGGACAAATTTGTCTACAGCAAATGGATTAAACATCAGCACGTATTTGCTCCTGCATTAATTTTGGCACCCATATCTCTCATAACTGCTTTCATAATTTATTTCACCCAAGGATTTGCTCAACTATCCTTTATTCATCTGTTACTGGCACTATTTTCTGGTGCAGTTTTTGCTGTGTTAATAATACTGTACATAAAAGCTGTTCAAATCGAAGAAGTCTCCAGGGTAATTCCCTTATTCTATCTGGCTCCAGCTTTTACAGCCATAATGGCTGCCCTATTCCTAAGTGAAGTATTCGCGGCCATAGATTATATTGGCATAGCACTACTAATGCTCGGCGCAATACTAATATCTACGAGAAGTTTGAAACAAATAAGTTTAGGAAAAGCATTTTGGCTTATGTTTTTAGCCGCGCTTTTCTGGGCAATTAGTCTGGTCGTAACAAAATATTTGCTAAATTTCACAGATTATTGGACAATATTTGCCTATGCTAGAATAGGAACTTTTCTCAGCATCTCACCGTTATTTTTCTTTTACTTTAAAGATCTAGTTGCGACGCTTAAAGAACACGGAGCAAAAGTCGTTACTGTCATAGGATTAAGTGAAAGCCTATCACTTAGTGCCACTTTATCTATCACTATAGCATCCGCAGTAGGCTTTGTTACACTTGTAAACGCACTTGCCGCTGTGCAACCGTTTTTTATATTAGCCATAGCCGCTGCGTTAAGCATATTTTATCCAAAAATTTTGAAAGAAGATGTCGACAAGAAGACGATTGCACTAAAGCTAATTGCGATAACTATAATTTTCATCGGCGCAATGATAATCACTTAATTTTAATATGCCAACACTGATAATAAGGCTGGAACTCACAGCCAAATGTGTCAGGTGCTATGCATATACTTTCGGCTGAAAGTTAGACTTTTAAACTGAATTTCTGATTATAAATTCAGCCCCTTCGTACAGTGGTCTGCTTAGGCACACAAAAGTATGCGAGGCTTTGGACCTCGTGACGCTGGTTCGAATCCGGCAGGGGCTACTCATACTATACATGGGAAAAAGACTGAATAAGTTTAAAGAAAGGTTCCAGAAAAAAAGGGAAGAATATGTACTTGAGATAAAGCGGCAGACTGTGCACGCCCTGGGCATATTGTTTGTAATACCAATAGTTATGTTTTCGCCAATAAATGCTGCCCGCATTTTGGCTGTTGCTGCAGCCCTGACAGCATTTGGGCACTGGTACATAAGCCACAGGGAAATACGGCTGAAATATTTCAAGGATTTCATCAAAAATTTATCGCTGAAAAAAGAGGAGCGCGCCCAAATACTAAGCAGCGCAAAGGAATTCAAAAAATTTGAGGAATCTATAATTCTAGGTGCATTCAAGAATTTCATCAGGCAGAAAGAGAGCCCATTATTTTCATCGTTCCTTTTTCTGCTGTCAAGCCTTTTTGCATTGCTGCTCTTCGGCCCAGAATTTGCGGCAATAGGCCTTGTCTGCCTAGGGATAGGTGATGCCTTCTCAACTCTGATAGGAAAAAGATTTGGCAAGATAAAATTGCTCCACAACAAGGACAAGAGCATGGAAGGCTCGCTCGCATTTTTCTTTTCAGCATTTGCAGCGGTCTATTTGTTCCTGATGCTGGTTCCGAGTTTCGTATTATTCAACAACCTTATGATAACGGCCGCGCTTGCGGCAATATTAGGAACGGCAATAGAAACACTGCCGGCGATGAACGACAATGCAACCCTACCCATAGGAATCAGCGTTTTCCTTTGGCTAATTTTGCTTCTTCTTTAGCAAGGGCGGTTTCCATATCTCCAATTTCTTTCCTCAATGCCCTTGCAGTCATTGTCGCAGCTGCCTGCTCTAGCACAGAACCGCAGTTTGGGCATGTAAATTCAGTCTCAAGAGCCTCTTCATAGAGATACTTGTTCTTGCAGCCCTTGCACTCGAAAGCATATTTCAGCTCTGCCTCAAGCTCATCTTTCTTCTTTTGAACCTGCCTTCTCCTGAACTCCAAAAACAGCTCTTGTATCCTGCCCTTGTCGAGATTCCAATAATAAATATACCACCACTTTTTCTTT
>DATEUM010000088.1:0-4151 GCA_035283085.1 Candidatus Nanoarchaeia archaeon | reverse complement strand
CTGATGATGACTATTAACATTGGCGAGAAGATAAGTCTCAAGTTAATGGCTGCTCAAAAGCTGCAAGGCACCATGATGAAAGATTTCCCAGTCTCAGGAAGGTTGGTGTAAGATGTCAGAACCCGTGATAACAAAGCAAATCTCTGAAATATCATTCGGAGTTGTAGCTCCATCTTTCATAAAGAGAATTGCCACCGTAAATGTTGTATCGCCTGAATTGTATGATGCTGACGGCTATCCTGTAGAGAAGGGCTTGATGGACTTGTCTATGGGAGTTATCGATCCCGGATTGAGATGCAAGGTCTGCGGCGGGCGTTTGAGGACTTGCCCAGGACACTTCGGCTACATATCGCTCGCAAAGCCTGTAATACACATCCACTATGTTTCGCAAGTTTACAACCTGCTGAAAGCTTTCTGCAAGAGCTGCGGCCGCGTGATGTTGCCGCCCGATAAGATAGAAATCTGGAGGCAGAGGGTCCAGCAGGCGAAAAAGCAGAACAACATCGATGTCCTCCACACCGTGATAAAGAACGCTTTCAACCAGATAAAGAGAAGCAAGAAATGCTTCTACTGCAAGGAACGCGCAGGCGAAATAAAACTCGAGAAGCCCGCAAGCTTTTATGAAGATGGAAGAAGGCTTTGGCACACAGAAGTCCGCGAGCGCCTGGAGAAAATACCTGATGAAGACCTGGAAATAGTAGGAATCAATTCAGCAGAGGCAAGGCCGGAGTGGTACATCCTTACCCAATTATTGGTGCCTCCGATCACGGCAAGGCCTTCCATCACACTCGTTACTGGCGAAAGGTCAGAGGATGACCTGACACACAAGCTCTCTGACATAGTAAGAGTTAACCAGAGGTTAATAGAAAACATCAATGCCGGAGCGCCAGAAATAATAATCGAGGACTTGTGGGACTTGCTTCAGTATCACGTTACAACTTACTATGACAATTCGGTAGCACAGGTTCCGGTGGCAAGGCATAAATCGGGCAGGCCGCTGAAAACTTTGGCACAGAGATTGAAGGGCAAGGAAGGCCGTTTCAGGCACAATCTGGCAGGCAAGAGGGTCAATTTCTGCGCCCGTTCTGTCATCACCCCCGATTCATATTTGGGAATCAACGAAGTCGGCGTCCCGCTAAAAATAGCAAGGGAGCTTACAGTACCAGAAAAGGTCACGGAGTGGAACATCGATTGGCTGAAAGATAAGATCAAGGCAGGCAATGTATACCCTGGCGCGTCATATGTAATAACGGATGAGGGGAAGAGGAAAAAGATAACTGATGATACCAAGGAACAGATAATTGCAGAGCTGCAGCCCGGCTGGATTGTCGAACGGCATCTGGTTGACAATGACATTGTGCTGTTCAACAGGCAGCCATCACTTCACCGATTGTCAATAATGGGGCACTTTGTTAAAGTAATACCCACTAAAACTTTCCGCATCAACCCGTCTGTCATTAGGCCATACAATGCAGACTTTGACGGTGATGAGATGAATGTCCACGTGCCGCAGACAGAGGAAGCGCGTTCCGAAGCAAAGCATCTCCTGAACCTGGAGCGGCACATCGTAACGCCGAGGTATGGCGCAAGTATTGTTGGAATTGTTGAGGATGCCCTTTTGGGATTGTATGTCCTTACGAGGGATGACACGCTTTTGACAAGGCAGGAAGTTTCTGATTTGCTCGTATCCACAGGCGTTGATTCGATGCCCGACCCCGCCAAGCACGGAGCGGCAGAAAAGTGGGCTGGCAAGCAGATTTTCTCCACAGTTTTGCCGCAAGACCTAAATTTCAGCGATGCTGATGTTGTCATAGAGGACGGGCAGCTGAAATCAGGTGTGGCAAGTGAAAAATTATTGGGCCCTGAGCAGGGATTCCTGCTGCACCATTTGTACCTGCACTATGGCCCCGCAAAGACAAGGGAGATAATAAACACATTCAACCGCCTTGGCCTGCAGGTTGTGAAGAGCAGGGCATACACACTGTCATTCAGCGATATCGAGATTTCTGACAAGGCGCACAAGAGGATAAAGGAAAAGATTGTCGAAGGCGAGCAGGAAGTCAAGAAAATACTGAAAGAGTACAAGGCAGGAAAAATCGTGCCTGTTCCGGGAAGGTCAATAAAAGAAACTGTCGAAGCCAAGATACTGTCTGCTCTAAACCGGTTGAGAGCCCCTGTCGGCGAAATTGTTGAAAAGGAAGCCAAGGAGGACAACCAGCTGGTGCTGATGTCAAGGGCTGGAATGGCTGCGCTGTATAATCTGGCGCAGATGGCAGGCTTTGTAGGGCAGCAGGCCCTCAGGGGAAAAAGAATCCACTCAGGCTATAACATGCGAACCCTTCCGCATTTCAGGAGGGGCGACATATCTGCGAGAGCCAGAGGCTTCATTCGCCATAGTTACGGAGAAGGCATGGACCCCATCGAGACGTGGTGGAATGCCATTGTAGGAAGGGATTCATACATCGACTCTGCCGTAAGGACTCCTAAATCAGGATACCTGCAGAGGCGTTTGATAAATGCGTTGCAGGACTTAAAGACAACTTACGATTCAACTGTACGGGACAGCGGAGAAAAGATAGTCCAGTTCCTCTACGGCGAGGACAACATAGACGTGTCAAAATCAAAACAAGGTGCAGTTCCTCTTGAATAAAATGGCAAGGACTCTAAACTACAACAAAGATGGTGAAACCTTATGCATGGTGGCTAGCAAAACTAAAGCAGCCTCTATGCCGACAAAATCTGAAAGATTTTGTGGCACAGCGAAACCTGCGGTTTCGCTTGTGTTGAGAGCTACCCAAGTAATCAGGTATGTCTAATGGCAAAAGAACTAAGCTTCGAGTGGATAAAGAAGAACCTCCCTGAGAAAGTTGCAGAATCTGTAGAGGCAATGGCAAAGAAAAAGAAGCTTTCTGAAAAAGCAAAGCAGGTTCTCTACGAAAAGGCTGCGCAGAATTACATGTCTGTGCAGGTCGACCCTGGAGAAGCTGTCGGAATAATATCTGCACAATCGATTGGCGAGCCCGGCACCCAAATGTCGATTGCATATGATGAGAAAGTTATTGTCAAGCAAGATGGCGAAATTAAGGTTGTTAAAATCGGTGAGTTGATAGATGCTGAAATGCAAGAACATGAATATGTTAATGAAGATGGACATGAAATATTAGATTTGCAAAAAGAACTTTATGTTCCAAGCCTCACAGCAGATGAACAGGTGGAATGGAAGCGCGTAAGGGCTTTCAGCAGGCACAAAAGCCCTGAAAAGCTTATTAGAATTAAGACAAGGTCTGGCCGGGAAATTACTGCAACGCCCTTTCACTCTTTCGTAATTCGCCAGGATAATGGCATAGTTCCAATTGCAGGCTCTAAGTTAAAGGCTGGCGACAGGATACCTGCTGTCAAGGCGCTAGCCCTTACACCCCAAGAAGCCGCCGTAGTTTTAAATGCGCAGCCGCTTTTGCAAGCAGAAGTTCCTTACTTGACTGCAGACGAAGGTCAGCTGTATGCATACCCTAGAGCAGGCAGCAAACCTATGCCACAAAATATGGAACTTAATGAGGAGTTCGGCTGGTTGACGGGCATTTATTTGTCCGAGGGAAATGCAACAAGAAGCTACGTTTCAATTTCCAATACTGACGAAGTCATACTTGAGAAAGTTAGAGGCTTTGCGCAAAAGTACGGGCTAACATTTAACGAGTATGATAATTTTAGAGGCTTCGCTCGAGGTCATGACATAAGAGTAAATTCAACTCTTCTGGCACAATTGCTGAAAGCAGCGTGCGGAACTGGTTCAGCGCAGAAAAGAGTGCCGGAGTTCGCTTACTCAGCCAGCAATTCTTTTATCGCCGGCTTATTGCGCGGGTATTTTGATGGCGATGGCAATGTGAATTTGCAAAGAAAAGTCATAAGAGCTTGTTCTAAATCTAAAGAACTTATTGATGGAATCGCACTTCTGTTAAGTAGGTTAAGCATTTTCAGCACTAAAAGCTTCGACGGTAAAAGATATTGGCTTGCAATTTCACACCGGTATGCTAAGACTTTTTTGGAAACTATGGGATCTGATATAGATTACAAAAAGAATGCTCTAAAAGAAATGTCTGAAATTCAAAGCAAAGAAGATTACAATTTGGTCGATGTCATACCTGGCATCGGAA
>DATEUM010000087.1:0-3163 GCA_035283085.1 Candidatus Nanoarchaeia archaeon | reverse complement strand
AAGAAGGTGGAGCTCAAGTAAACATGACAGATGAAACAAAATCAAAGTTTGTCAAAATCCGCTGCGAGAAATGCAAGAACGAACAGATAATTTTCAACAAGCCCTCAACTGAAGTAAAGTGCCTCGTCTGTTCCGAAGTTTTGGTAAAGCCTACTGGCGGCACAGTAAAAATCAAGGGCGCCTTGGAAATTCTCGGTTAAACCAGAATTTCATCTAAAGATTGTTTTAATTCCTTTAGCTTTTCCAAGGCCTTTGCAGTTTCTCCTTTTTCCAGATATTCAAGAGAAGTTGCAAAATATTCCTCAGGCCTGCTGATGCTGCGAACCCGGACAAAGGTTGTCTTTCTGGGAAGCTTTGAAATTTGCTCTCTAGCATCGCTTACCAATGCACCATATCTCTTTCCTTTTTCATAGCAAGCTTCCATCAGCGTTACGGCAATAAATTTGTAATCCAAAAGTGTTCTTTGTGCTGTCATTCTAGAATATGTCATATGAGTGTAGAGACGCTTAACTTTAAATACGTTGTTTATTGTGTTTTAATTATGTATACAAAAAAAGGCCTTCCTGAGAAGGATGAGCTCGTCATATGCACGATAAGGGAAGCCACTTCTAGCTCGGTCTTTGCAATGCTCGATGAGTATGAAAATTTGCAGGGAATGATTCACATTTCTGAGATTGCCAGAAAACAAGTAAGAGCAATGAAAGTATACCTGAAGCCGCAGACACAAGTTGTCTGTAAAGTAATGAGTGTTGACACGCAGAAAAGGTATGTTGAATTGTCATTGAGGCGCGTTGGAGAGGGACACAGAAGGACAAAGCTGCAGCAATGGAAGAACGAGCGCATCGCTAATGATATTTTGGAAGTTTTTGCAAAACAAAACGGCATGACAACAAAGCAGGCTTATGACAAGGTCGGCAATGAAATAATGGAAAAATATGGCGGCCTGTATCCCGCATTCATGGAAATTTCACAGAAAGACCCTCAGCTGCTGGAAAAATTAGGCATAGAGAAAAAACTTGCAGAGCAGCTCACAACTATGATAAAGAAAAGAATCGTTCCTCCAAAGGCAGAGCTCTCTTATAATGTAGAGATGCAGTCCGCATCAGAAAACGGTCTTGACGTGATAAAGAAGGCAGTTGTTTTGGCAAAAGATGCTGCGGAGAAAAACAAGTCCAAGCTGCAAATAAAATACATCTCAGCTCCAAAATACAGGTTTGTTCTGGAAAGCCCAAACACAAAGTCAGCAGAGGAAGCATTTAAATATCTTCAGGATGAATTAGAAAGATACATGGCCGCTAACGCAGGAAGTTTTAAGGCTACTTTAATTCAGTAACTAAGTAAAAATGGCTAAGTGGTTGATACAAAAAGTCTTCAAGGGAAAATTGAAATTGAGAAACCCTCTCCTGGTCGAAGGCCTTCCTGGCGTAGGCAACGTGGGAAAAATTGCTCTTGACTATCTCATCGACACCTTGAAACCGGAATTGCTCTACAAGATACACTCAAATGTTTTCCCGCACTCAGTCTTTTTCAATGAACACGGCTACATAGAGCTGCCATCTGTTTCCATCTACAAATACAAGGGAAAAACCCGGGATATACTGCTGCTTACAGGGGACGTGCAGCCTACCAGGGAGTCTGCGTCATACGAGTTCTGCGAAAAGATTTTGGATTTTGCAGAAGAGGCTGGCTGCAAGGATATCATAACTTTGGGCGGCATAGGCATGCAAACAGAGGTAAAAAATCCCGCCATATTTGGCGCCTTTACCGACAAGAACACAATGAAGCAGTACAAGAAGTACGGCGGCATCAACACAAAAACTTCTGACAAGATAGAAGCCATAGTTGGGGCATCAGGCCTGCTGCTTGGCCTTGCCAGACTGCGGAATATGCGAGGCGTTTCCCTTCTGTCAGAAACTTTTGCGCATGAATATCACTTCGGCTTCAAGGAAGCAAAATACCTGCTCGAAAAGTTAAAGCCAATACTTGGAGTAAACCTTAAACTGGATGACTTGGAAAAGGAAATACAATTCACGGAAGACCAGGAAAGCGTTCTGCAGAACAAGACCGTGAAGAAACAGCTGAAAATGCCCGGCGACAATCTGGATTTGCCGTATATCGGCTGATGCTTCGCATCAGCAGGTAAGTCCAACATGCTGCTTGAGTTTTGCAAGGCACTATGTTGAGGGATCAGAGAAAAATGCAACGCATTTTTCTTGGCCAAGAAAATTCCTTTGGAATTTTCTCTGGTTTCTTAGCGAGTCAATCGAATTCAACTAATGATTTCTGGCCTGCAAACCTTGGCTGCTCTATTTCTTTTTCATCGAGCAGAAGTTTGCCATAGACCCCATCATAGCCGGGCTGCACTGTTAGTTTTGCGGCCCTGTTCAACAAGATGAGTTCTGCTAGCTTTGGTTTTGTTGCTTCGTACAATTGTTCTGCCGAAGCATCTAACATAATATGGAATTCTGACGGAAATTTCGCCAGCATTTCATTGTAAACTTTCAGGACCTGCTTTGATGCAACTGATGGCGTCCTTAGGTAGCCAGCAATGAGCTCTGCCAGAGGAAGGAGGGTGTGGAAATCAGGCTTTCCTTTCGGCTTGTAGCCGAGAGGCCTGTCTGCAAGCTGCTCAACCCTGTTTAGAACTCCTATAGTTAATTTTTTCCTGCATTTTGGGCATCTGTAATTATACTTTTTGGATTGTTCAGGCTCATACCAAACTCCACAATCCCTATGGCCGTCGAGATGATACTTTCCATACTCAGCCCAAGTTTCCACTGTTCCTGTTAAACCCTCACCAGTCTGAATTGCTCTTTGCAACTTTCTGTAATCCAAATCAATGTCGAAAATTGTAGCTTCTCTACCGATGCGCCAGGGCCAAAAGCTATGCGAGTCTGAAAATGAAACTAGCTGTACATTATCTAGCGAAGATAATCGCCAGTTCATATCTGGAGTTGATGACATGCCTGTTTCAATCGCGTGTATCTCATTTACTTTATCTTGATAGCATTCTTTCAGAGAATCAAAGCCTGACTTGCTGCCGAAAATTCCAAACCAGGGCGTCCAGGCATGTGCGCAAATAATTTCAATTTCTTTTGAAATTTTTTTAAGATTCTCAACAAATTCAATGCTATTAAGTTTTAGAATTGGCCTACCGTCACTT
>DATEUM010000086.1:0-4505 GCA_035283085.1 Candidatus Nanoarchaeia archaeon | reverse complement strand
GGAATGAAGATTCCTCAAGCCTTGCGCAGGTTGCAAATCTCTGCTGAAGGACTGCCGTAAAGGATTCTGTCTGGCCCAGGGCCTCGCGTTCAGTCCTCTGAATGAAAGTGAACGCGGAAAGGGCAACTGCCATCGTAATGGCTACTATAAGTATGACAGCAATAATAGTGCTTACCCCCTTTCGCATACCCATAAAACTCTCATACAGATATTAAAGATTACCTTTCTTCTGACCCTGTTGAACTGCTCGACTTATTTGTTATGTCTCAAGGAAATGCATTCTTGACTTAACACGGCATTAAGGATAACACCTTCCAGATAGTTTCTGCAAGGCTCTGTACCTAGAGATTCCCCAGTCTGAGCCCTCTATAACAAAGCTTTTCAATATGCCCAGCATCTTTGGTCGAGGAGGATGGTTTTTGCAATCAAGAGGGCTGCTAGAAGGCTGTTTACAGCTAGAAAGAAACAAAAACCAAACAGCGTTGTTAAGACTGCTGTTGTAGCGGAAAGAATAGAGCCTGAGCCGCACGATGATGCCCAGTTCCAGGATTCTGAAGCTGTGGAAGGTACTGTGGCGCCTGTGAGGGAAGAAGCTCTTGCTCTTGGGGATATCCCAGCCATTCCGGAGCCGCCAGCTCTCGTTCCCCTTGAACAAACAAGAATCAGGGAAAAATTAGTAAGAATACCATTGCCCAGGGCTTTTCTTCCTTTAGAAACAAAAGAAGATGTCCTGGCAAAGTTGAGGTACGTCAAGGACACTTATGCATTAGTGACCAGCACCTGGCAAAACGCCAAGTATGTCGTAGCCACGGCAAACATCAGGTTTAACGAGCTTACGAGCCAATTAGTATACCAGGTTGAGGAGCCTCCCATTACTGAAGAAATCACGACAACAGTTGAAAAAACTCTGAGGCTGCTGCAGGAGAGGCTCGAAGTAGACCCTTCGAAGCTGAAGGCCAAGGGGGCCGTTAACGATTATGTCGACCAAAAGATAAACGAGATCTGGGAATATCTTGGCATAAAGCTTTCCGCAGAAGATGAGCTCAAGGCCAAATATTACATATTCAGGGACACAATCGGCTTTGGAAAAATAGAGCCCTTGATGCGGGACCAAAACATAGAGGACATCTCATGTGATGGCATCGGGGTCCCCGTATACATCTTTCACAGAAATTCCCTCTACGGTGAAATGCCTACAAACATCACCTTTGACAGCAAGGAGGAACTGGACAGTTTCGTAATGAAGCTTGCGCAGAAATCTGGCAGGACGATTTCAGTTGCGACCCCATTGCTGGATGCAACGCTTCCGGATGGGAGCAGGCTGCAGACAACTTTTGGCACGGACATAGCCAGGCGGGGAAGCAATTTTTCCATCAGGAAGTTTTTCAGGCTGCCTTTTACAGTAATAGACATGATTAATTACAGCACTGCAGACCCTCTGACGCTGGCTTACCTTTGGCTGGTTATAGATGAGCAGCTCTCTGTCTTGATAGCTGGCACTACTGCGGTAGGAAAAACGACTTTCCTCAACAGCGTTTCGCAATTCATCAGGCCGAATCTCAAGATTGTAAGTATTGAAGACACGGCGGAACTCCAGCTGACAAATGTGAATTGGGTTCCGCAGATTGCAAGGTCTGGCTACGGGCCAAAAAAATACGGCGAAGTGACTTTGTTTGATCTTCTTAGGGCCGCCCTGAGGCAGAGGCCTGATTATTTGATTGTCGGCGAAGTAAGAGGCAGGGAAGCAGATGTAATGTTCCACGCCATGGCCACAGGCCATCCTGCCCTCAGCACCATACACGCCGACGACTTGGACTCAGTTATCGACAGGCTGACGACCAGGCCGATATCGCTGCCGATGTCGCTGCTTGAAAATCTTGATGCAATCATATTCCTTGAAAAAGGCCGCAAGGACGGCCGCCTCGTCAGAAGAGTGGGAAAGATAGTTGAAATTGAAGGATATGACAGGGGAACTGGCGAATTAAAAAGCAATTTTGCATTTGAGTGGGTTCCTGCTAAGGACCAGTTTGAAGCTTACGAATCCTTGAACCTTGCCAAAATAGCGCACAAGCTGGGCTGGAGTTCCGAAAAGATAACTGAAGAAATCGTCAGGAGGGCAAATGTTCTCAGATGGATGCGCAACAATGGAATAGCAAAATTCAGGGACGTTGCGGCCATCATTAATTTGTATTACACTAACCCAAAACAGCTTGACCAGATGATGCACGCTCACAAAAATGGCTGATATTTACAAAAAAAGCTTTGAGTTCTTTCGCGAGCCTGTCAGAAAATACAGCGAGTTTTTTTCCCCGCTCCAGAACTCCCTGAGAAGGGCACACATCACGGTGCCGCCAGAGCACTGGGCTGGCTATTCAATATTTGTTGGAGTCCTGGCCGGAGCTGTAGCCCTGTCGCTGGTATTGTTCTTCGGCCTTGGCCTGGGCTTTGGGCTTCCCACAATCCCAATAGCTTTTTTATTGGGGCCATTGATCGGCGTTACTGGCTTTTTCCTAACATTTTATTATCCCAACATAATAGCTGACGAAAGGAAAAAAAAGATTGAAAACGCGCTTCCTTTTGGCACTCTATACCTGACAACTCTTGCAAGAGCAGGCTTTCCGCCCCAGACAATCTTCAGGTTGATGGCTGGCTTCAAGGAATATGGCGAGCTTTCCCATGAGGCAAGCAAGATTTCCAATGACATAGATGCGTTGGGGCTTGACATTTCAGAAGCTCTCAGCAGGGCCATGAAGCGCTCCCCCAGCTCAAAGTGGACTGAATTATTGGCCGGGCTTAAAACTGCTATTAATGTCGGCGGCGATCTTGCAGATTTTCTAGACCAAAAGGCAGACGGCTTTGTCGCAGACTACAAAAGGAGGCTGTCTGAATTCAGCAATTTCCTTACTCTTATGATAGAAATTTACATAACTTTGGTAATAGTTGGCGGAATATTCTTTATAGTCATATCATCTGTGATGAGCTCGATAGGGGCTGTGCCTGTGCAGCTGCTGAAAACTGCAAATTTGCTCATAGTTATTATAGGAATTCCTGCCCTGACGGGAGCTTTCCTGCTCATCGCAAAGGGGCTGTCGCCGCTGGAGGACTAATGTCGGACTTGATGCAACACATACTGAAATCGAACTTGAAGAATTTGGAAAAGAAATACTGGGCAGTTATTTTTGGCGCGCCAGTACTTGCGATAGCCGCAATTTTCCTGCTGTTAATTAATTTCCCATTCACCAGCATAGTTTTCCTTCTTTCAGTCGGCGTAATAGCCATAGCTGCCCCTTTCTTTGCTTTCGGCTACCTGGAATTCGTCGACATAAAGAGGGCTGAAGAATCATATCCGAATTTCCTCCGGGACTTGACGCAGTCTGTAAACTCTGGCATGACCATCCCGCAGGCAATTGGCACGGCATCGCAGACAGACTATGGTGCGCTCTCCAAATATGTGCTGCGGCTGAACGCGTGGCTGAAATGGGACCTGCCTTTTCCAAAGGCGTGGCAAAATTTCACGAACTTGCTGAAAAAATCAGAACTCATACAAAGAATTAACGGCATAATTATGGAATCTTTTGAGGCTGGCGGGGACATCGGCGCAATTCTTCAGTCATTGTCAGAGGACGTTGATACCATAAAGCAAATGGAGTCTGACAAGCGCTCGACAATGCTGCAGCACCTCGGCGTGATATATGTCGTGTTCTTCGTCTTTCTGGGAATAATTGTTACTCTTCACCAAATCCTGCTCCCGATTTTGTTCCTGCAGCGCTTTGGTGTTTTCTCGGGCGTTTCATTCAGGCCTGCTGACATATTGGATGCTGCATATTTCAAAAACCTGTTCCTGCTGATGACTATGGTGCAGGCAGTCTGCCTTGGCATAATAGCGGGCCAGATAACCGAAGATAAGCTCATTGCAGGTTTCAAGCACGCCTTGATAATGGTAGGCATCGGCGCGGCGATTTTCTTCCTTTTCATATTGCCGACAAAATTATCTTTTGATGTTGAAGTAGTGCCGCAGGCACTGGGAGTTGGCCAGACATATACTGTCAGGGGCCAAGTGTTTTTCGATGAGCAGCCTGCCGGAGGCGCGAGAATAGAGATAGTGGCGCCGGATGCTTTTGTAACCCTGACCGCCGACAGCCTTGGGGAGTTCAGCACAAACCTGCTAGCGCCAACGCAGCCAGGGGTATATCAAGTCACGGTGCAAATGACATTTGAGTCTACGACCGAAACTATAACCAAGGCCATAGTGATAGAATGAACAAAGGACAAACATGGGTAGAGTTCATCATATCAACTGTAGTTTTTTTATTTGTAATCAGTTTTTTCCTCTTCTCTGCGATAGGACATTTTGGCGAGGAATCTGAAAAGGCAATTTTCCAGGCCAATTGCCTCAAAGCTGATGCCCTGGAGAATTTCCTGCAGCAGCCGGGCAGGCCCGCAGACTGGCATCTTTCCGGAGTCGTGCAGAACTTTGGGCTGGGCGATAACAGGACAAATGTAAT
>DATEUM010000085.1:0-2700 GCA_035283085.1 Candidatus Nanoarchaeia archaeon | reverse complement strand
GATTTTGCAGCAGGAAGTGCAGCAGGAGTTTCAGGAACACCGTCATTCTTTATCGGCAACCCTGACGACGGCTATGTAAAGCTAGTCGGAGCGCAGCCTTATGCAGCATTCCAGGCCGCAATAGATGCAGAGCTTGCATAGGCCCATAACTAATTTTTTCTAAATTTACTTGACTTGTGTTAAGCCCAAGAAAAATCTCAGGATTTTTCTGGGCACAGCTGAATGTATTCAGCTCGTGTCTCAACATCAGACCTTGTGAAATTCTAAGCAGCCCTTGCCTTGAGAGACCAGAGAAAAATGCAACGCATTTTTCTTGGCCCCGCTGAACTTCGTTCAGCTTGGTTCCCTTAGCCAAAGGCTATTGCCCGTTTCTCAGGACTTCCTTGTAGGGCTCGAACTTATTTTCTATTATCAGCTTGATTTTTCTCTCGCTGTCACCTCTCTTTAACATGGCGTCAACTTCTTTCAGCAAACCTGCAAGAAGTTTCTTGAAATAATTATGGCTCTCTACGCCTATCTGCTCGTAATGGAAAACTACCTTGTTTTTCCATTTGGAAAAACCATATTTGGCCACGAGATTGGCAGCGGTGTCATTGTTTTTTACAAAATATGCGACAAAGGGATTGTCGTCCTCCTCTTCGAACACAGACATGTGGCCGCATTCGTGCAGCTTTGCTGATCTCTGCAAGCCCCAAATCCTGTTCGGGACAAAGACCTCGTGCCTTCCTATTACTTCCTTGCTGCAGAACACACAGATTTGGTTTGCCATTTATAACAGTAGTTGTTTTGGTTTAAAAATCTGACTGGGGTAGCTCTTAACATTATGCCTTGCAAAAGAAAAGCAACCTTGACCTTAAGACATAACCCCTCGAAAAGATTTATATATCTCTGCGGTCTTGTTTTACTGGAGGTGTATGGATGGCTGTGAAATATTATGTATTGATGCAAGCCGGGAGGGACACAGACCACGTGTTTACGGGAAGTTCGCCGAGGAGGGCCGCGCTGAAAGCTGCGACGAGAGGTTTTACAGATATCAAGCTGCGCGAAAGAGGCACTGACAGATTGCACGTGTTCAAGGGCGGCAGGAAAAAGGTTGCTGCACCTGAAAACAGGCCTGAATGGCTGCCTGCACAGATCTGGCGACCAATAGTCAAGAAACTCAAGCTCGAACACCTGAAGGCAAGAAGACGGCGCTGATTCTTTACTAATGCAGCGTCGTGACGCACTTTTTAATATCGTTATCCATAGTTAGGTCTAATGAGCTTCAGACTTCACGGCAAACTCATTGAGTTGAGCGGAGTTTTCAAGGCAGCAATAGTTTCCTTCATCGCGATTCTTGCCCTCGGAATTTATGATTTTATACTTCCAGTATTTACGGAGGGCCAGTCAGACAGCTTTGCCATAGTTGGAATAATTGTTTCATTGGTGTTTGTTGCATCTCTTCTTTCTGAAATACCAATCGGGCTCGCGGTTGACAAGTATGGCAGGATAAAAATAATACTTCTCGCGATGCTGGCAATGGGTATTCTAGGCATTGTGTATTTCTTTACGCAAAGCCTCATTCTCATTGCCCTTCTATCCCTTGCATTCGGCACAGTAGCAGTTGCATTCTGGATTCCTTCCACAGTTTTGATACGTGACTTTAGCCCGAGAAGGATGCTGAGCCAGGCGCAGGGCGTGTATATGACAATAACACAGCTCGGCTGGGTTGCAGCCCCTATACTTGCGGGTTTTATCGCATCCCAGTTTTCAGACAGGCATAATTTTCTGCTTGTTGCTTTGTTTATGTTTATGGCAGTGGGCTTTGGCCTTGCAATTTTCAGGGGCAAGAAGGCCCGGCAATTCCGGAAAATGGAGCTGGGGCATAAACACAAGCCCAGGCTCACTTTGTTGAAGACACTTTTCAAGGAATATCTTGGGACGCACAAGAACGCAGGGCCTCTGTGGCTCCTGACTTTTTCCATCTATGTCTGGATAGCCATAGAGTGGGCTTTTGTAGCAGTTGCAGGAATAGACAGGTTCGGCTTCTCCGAGGAGGCTGTCGGCCTGATATTAGGGGCAATGATGGCAATGGAAGGAATAATTTTCTACACTTCAAGCTACGTAATGGACAAGATAGGCAAGAGATATATCATAACAACAGGCTTCCTGCTTTTGTTCAGCTCTGCATATTTCATGTTCCTCTCTACAAGCCCAGCAGTATTTATCCTCACGGCTTTATTCGCTGCGGCAGCAGTGGCTTGGGTAATACCAGGAACTGAAGCGCTCCTTACAGAAATAGTGCCGCCAAAATTATACGGCGAGATGTCAGGAGTTTTTGACACGTCAAAAGATTTTGGCCTTATTGTCGGGCCTCTGGCGGGAGGATTGCTAGCGACTTATCTTGATAACGCGCTGGCACCGTTTTTGCTAGTCGCAGTAGTGGCAGGCTTTGCGGCTTTGGTAGCAGGCTATGCATTGTGGTCGCCGAAAGAAATTGAGAAGATGCACCTGAAAGGCATCTTGAAGCTAAAATAATTATTTTTTAACTATCGGCTTTCCATACCAGCTTTCTTTCTTGGCTTTTCTAATTACAAAATAAAAGATAATTCCGCCCAATAGGATTTGCATCAGGGAAAGCAAGAATTGATTTCTGACCAAAAAGTAAAATCCGCTGAATACAATTGCCAAAGACAGAACGCCAGCAATCATGAAAGTCTT
>DATEUM010000084.1:0-15089 GCA_035283085.1 Candidatus Nanoarchaeia archaeon | reverse complement strand
CAACATTTACGGTGGCAATTCTCTTTATGAAAGATGGAGCTACAACCCCGAATGATATTTCAGAGATTTGCTTTGTTATCACAGGTTCTGGCATTATGCAACTCCTTTTACTGTGGACCAAGCTGAACAGAGTTCAGCTGGCTCTGCGAAATCTTTGATTTCGCTAGGAGCTCTCATCATAGTGCCTTGCAGCTTTTGAGCAGCCACAGACTTGAGACTTATCTTCTCGCCAATGTTAATAGTCATCATCAGTACTCCTAGCTGAACGAAGTTCAGCTGAGCGCAGCAAAATCTGCGATTTTGCCCGCGTCTCCTTCAGCTTCAAATTTTGGTTTTTCATGTTAGTATTTTTCTTTAAGTTTCAGCTTTGGCCTTATGTGCAAAGACTTCATTTCATCAACAAACAGCTTGAAGGCGTAGGACAGCTCTACAGGAGACACTTTTGTCTTTTCCCCGCATAGGCAGAAGGCCTTGTTCTTGTAAACATCATGTATGGCGATGTCGCCGCAGCGCTCGCAGATCCAGATTACAGTCTTGTCGCTGTCAAACCTTTCCTTCATCAACAGCGAGGCGCCATGGGCGATGAAACATTCCTTTTCCATTTCTCCAAGGCGCAGGCCGCCTTCCTTTGCCTTTCCTTCTGTAGGCTGCCTTGTCAAAAGTGCGATTGGGCCTCTTGCCCTGGACTGTATCTTGTCTGCAACCTGATGCTTCAATCTTAAGTAGTACATGTTCCCGACAAAAATCCTTGCGGGGAATTGCTGTCCTGTCCTTCCGTCATACAATACTTCTGTGCCGTCGTCCCTGAATCCCAGCTCAAGCAATTGTTTTCTCAATCCATTAACAGGGTCGTTGAGGAATGGCGTGCCATCAATATATTTTCCTGCCAGAGCCCCTAATTTGCCGCCGAGGGCTTCTATCAGCTGCGCAACTGTCATTCTTTTTGGCAGCCCATTAGGCGAGAAAATAATATCTGGTTTTATTCCGGATGCTGTGAATGGAACATCTTCCTCTGCCATGACCTTTCCGAGAACTCCTTTCTGCCCTGGCCTTGAGCTGAACTTGTCGCCGACTTCAGGAATCCTTGTCTCCCTGACATCGACCTTGATGAGCATGGAGCCGCCTTCTTCCTCTGTTATGATGACTTTGTTGACAACTCCTGCTTCGCCATATCTTGTCCTTACAGAAGTATCCTTCCTGATGTTGGCCGCTGAGCTGAAAGCCTCTAATTTTCCGAGGAAACGCGGAGGGCTTGTTTTTCCTATCAAAACTTCGCCGCCGCCCACTTCAGCTTCCGGATATATTATTCCGTCTGGCGTCAGGAACCTGTAATCGCGCTCTACAGTATAGCCCTGGACATCCTTGTTCGGTATCATTATCTCGTCTACCTGCCCGCCCGGATATCTTAGTTTTTCAGTAGGGTAAGGCCTGAAGTAAGTGCTTCTTCCAAGTCCCCTGTCTATGGAGCCCTTATTTATCACCAATGAGTCTGACATGTTGTAGCCGTCCATGTTGATGACCGCTATGACAATGTTCTGCCCTGAAGCCCTCTCGTCCCCGAGCAAAGACTGTGTTGCAGTCCTCACCAGAGGGACCTGCGGGTAGTGCAGCAGGTTTACTGCGGTGTCCATCCTGTTCGGGAACGACAGCGTGTAGCATCCCATGGCCTGCTTCTGGGTCTTCTGGCCCCTGTTTTGCTTTGAGCTCTGGTTGTAGTTTGCATAAGCAACCAGTGAAGTTGTCATTCCAAAAATTGCGATTGGGTTTATCTCCATGTGCGTATGGTCTTTGGTCAACTGCTCTTCGTTCATGGCGATGAAAGCATTTTCCTCTTCCAGGCAGTCAAGGAATTCTATGATGCCGTCCTTGACAAGGTCAGAGCTTTTTATTTCGCCGGACTTCAGCCTTTCCATATGCTCTGGCGTCAAGAGGGGCTTGCTGTCTTTTACAACAATGAGCGGTCTCACCACTCGATCCCTTTCAAGAAGTATGTAAACTGTATCTAGGGCCTTGCGGTATTGTATGTTGATGTACTTTGAGAGCTTGCCCTGCCTCCTTGCCTCGACAACAGAGGAAACGAATTGCTCTGCGCTATCTACAGTCCCGACCAATTGCCCGTTGAAAAACACGTCCGACATTATGCATTCACCTTTTCTGGCGAGTGGTATGTCTCATGCCCAGAGCCAGATTTTCTTTTGCAGTCTCCGATGCTGTGCTGCATTCGTTTGCCTTTTCCTTCCATGAGACATAGCCCAATTTTCATCTTAACTCAATAATTTCAATCCCAATGACGTGAGAGCGTTAAGATTTGCCTTGTTCTCCTCTACCCCCAACTCTGGGGTCACTGTTGCCAGCAGCGCCAGGTTTTTCCTGAGGCCGATGTGCTTTCCTTCCGGGCTTTCCAATGCGCACAAACGGCCCCAATGAGTGTTGTGCAGCTGCCTGGCGTCAAAAGATTCCCTCTGGGCCTCCAGAAGCGATACGACTCTTTGAAGATGTGACAATGTTGCTATTGCATTTTCTCTATCCAAACGCTGGGAAACTCCCTGCCTGTTGCCTGTCCAGTTTCCAGTCGCCAATGCTGACTTAATCCTGTCGGACAAGAATTTTGTCCTGACAATTGCATTAAGAGGCGGCAATTTTCCCCTCCTTACAGACCTCTGGAAAATGTAGAGCATGTCATTTACCAAAATGCGGAGATTTTGGCGGAAAAGGTCTTCCAGCAAGTCGCCCGCCATCCTGACGCGTTTGTTCTGGTAGTGGTCCTTGTCGTCCTTCTTTATTTTTCCTTGTTTCAGAAGGAGAAGTTTTTTTGCTGCCTTGCAAAGGTACAGTGCCTTGTTCATCCTGTTTTCTGGCATATTGCCTGCGTGCGGCAAAAGGAAGCTGTCAAGAATGTGCTGCACCCTCTCGACTCTTTGCTCCTTTGGCATCATTATGCCAATCTCGTTTCCGATTGCGTCAAGGGCCGCATCTTCTGTCCTTATTTCCACAAACTCTATCAGGTTTATGTAAACATCATCGTCATTTACAGAAATTGCAGATGCTATATCTGCGTCTTTCGAAAGGCCCAGCGCTTTCAGCACGAGCACAAGGGGCACGCGCTTGTTGCTGCCAAATGAAACAAGGTATATGCCTTCCTTTGTCCTCTCCACAGTATGCGGTATCTTGTACAGCTCTGAGGCACTATAGACATTTGCCTTGTGGGTTATTGGTCCTGATTTTTCCCTCTGCACAAAAATTGTATTTGCGGCCAGGTCTTCCAGTAATACCAGAGTCCTTTCAGTCCCGTTGATTATGAAATACCCGCCAGGGTCATATGGGTCCTCACCCGCAGCAATCAGCTCATCCCTGGACAAATTGTTAAGGTAGCAGTACTTTGATTTCAGCATAATGGGGAACTCGCATATCTGCACTTCAGACCTTTCCCTTTCCTTGCCGTCTATTACCAGGCCAACTTCAATGAAAACCGGGGCGCAGTAAGTCAAGTTCCTGACGCGCGCCTCTACAGGAAGGACTTTCCATTTTGTACCGTCAGCTTCTATTATTGAAGGCTTCTCAATCCTGATTTTCCCGAAAACTATTTTCACTTCCTCTGCTTCCGGCGGTATGACAGATGGCGTTGCTTCTGCAACCTCGTCAATTAATTTTTGCAATCTCCATTCGATAAAATTATTGAAGCTCTCTATGTTGTGCTGGACAAAGTTGTTTTCCTCCAGGAATTTCTTTACCAGGAGGTTCTTGTCCTCGTTTGCTATTGTTATCTGATGCGGGTTGTTCATTGTATGACGCGCCTGTAATAGAATGACCTGCCGCTTGGCCCTATGCGCTCGATTTTCACGATTGCGCCCGGCTTTGCGCCTATCGCCTTTGACATGGGGTCTGTTGACGATATTACTGGCAATTGCAGCAAAGAAATGTTGAACTCCACCATGACCTGCTTGGCTTCCTCTTCTGACAATAAAATATGCTTAGGAACTAGAACATGTTTTGAGATATCTGTTTTGGGGGTTTCAGCAGATACAGCCATTCTTGAACACATTTACCGAGCCGACCGGTATCCCACAAGGGTTTATCCCAACGTTGTCCATTTTTAAAGGAACGGGGAGGGCTTTGTACAACAGAGCTGAGAAATGGGTTTATAAGTCTTGTGTCTATGCTTGTATTGTTTTGCTGATATAATAAATAAAAAAGAAGTTATCACTTTTCATCAAAGTTCAGCATGCCGCTCTCGTACAGCTGCTTTATCCTGTGCAGGGTCACTTCCTTGTACCTGCTCTGGCCCTTGTTTATGTAGAAGCTACCATCCCTTGCAACAAAGGAATCAATCCTTTTTTCAAAGGGCGCAAACAAGCCCCTGTAAGTTATTTCGCCGCGTTTCTTCACTGGTTTAGATTTTGCATTTACCAAATTGCCAACATACTCAAAGTCATTTACGCCGTCAGTCAATTCTGTAGAATTGCTTGGAAATTCTGCAATCATCGGCTCTAGCCTTGCCGAAGCCACGCCGATCAGATTGGCCCAGATTTCCTGCTCTTTCTCGCTCTCTCCCATCTCTACCACCCCCGCCCATAGTACGAGAGGAAGTTAATAAAACTCGTTTATCGTTCCGTAACAAGAACAGCATTATTGCTATCTTGTTCTGTACGCCCTTTTCTGTGAAATCTTGTAGTCCTGCAGCGCTATTTGCGGCACAGTCAGGTCAGGGTCTGGATTATACTGCGGCGTTGGCTTCTCATCCTCGAAAGGCGCTAACGGCAATATATCTGCTAAAGAACCTTTTGGCGCAGTGCCAAATTTTTGCCTTATCTTATGCGGCTTTCTCTTGTACCAAAAACCAAATAACTCGCTTATCATAAAATTGTTTCAAAAGTTAGTTTTAAAAAAGAAGCGCCCAAGCCTAACAACTAATTATTTCCAGCTGAGGTTTTTAGGATTGCCTAATCTCTCATAACCTTGAATAGCTGCTAGCGGCACTTTTATTCTGCCGCCCCGATATTCTTTTTCATTGTAAGGATTAACAATTATTACGCCTTCCACATTGTTTGGCTTGCCTAAGTAGCGGCCTATGATTTCGTAGGCGGGGAAGCCAGGATGTATCCATTCTTTTTGCATCGCGAAATTGTCTTCCTGACAGCAAACTGGGAAATAGTGCATAAATTCCTTCAAGCCCACCCTCACTAAAGAACCTTTTGGAACGTCTGGCAATGGATCTTCGCTATCTGGCACTAATTTTTGTAGAGGTTTTGTAGCATACCAGCTACGATGCTTCTTTTCCAAATAGTTGTAATCTATTCTATAGGATGATTGCGATTTTCCAGTTGCAAGTATATCCTGTATGGAACAAACGCTCTCCCAACTGGCAATTGCGGATGGAGGAATGTGCACCGAACCGCTTTCCCTTAAATCATCGCCCAAATCATCGTCGACACACCACGCAGGATTAACTCTCACCAAACTTCGATTTGCCCGGCCCCAAGTATAGCCAATAGGATGGCCCATAAATCTTCCAGTTATTTCAGTAACATATATGCCTGGCCCATCTCCGCGCCTTTCTTGCTCCAATCTGAACGCGTGAGCATGCTCCTTGAATGGTGGAAAGAAATTCAGTAACCAGCCGTCAGTCAATTTGACATGAACTACTGACCCGTATTCAACGTCCACAATTGATCTGATGTGCTCAGAAATATCATCAGTAAATTCTTCGGCTTCTATAGCCTCCATCCACTTAATCCCTGCAAACACATTAGCATCTTCTGTAGATAACATGCACCTCACCTTTCGACAGTAATGTATAAACGTTATTAAGGATTGTATAATTTAGAAAATAGAAGCGCCCAAGCCGAGATTTGAACTCGGGTCTGAACCGTGACAGGGTTATAGCGCTGCAATTTCTCGCAGCATTCCTATCCTAGACCGCTAGACTACTTGGGCATAATTGTTGAGCTAAATAGGGGCTTAAAAACCTTTTGAGAAAATAAAATCCCGACTGGCGGATTCTCCAGCAGAGCGAAGCCTGATGCTTCGCATCTCTTTGAACCACCGACCTCCCGGGCACTGCCGAGTGAACGCACATACATTCACTAGCGTGAATGCGCTGTCTACAGCCAGGCGCTCTACCAGTCTTTTAGCAGTATCAAGCAAAGCTTGACACGAGAGCTAAGTCGGGATTACAACAGAGTAGGATTTTGGTTTAAAAGTGTTTGCGGACTACTATGGAATGTCTCAATTTTGGGCTTTGCGAAAGTTTTGCAAGGCTTAAAGTTCGGAGATCTAGAAAAATCGCAGATTTTGCAGATTCTGCAGAACTTCGTTCTGCTAGAATTCCCCAGAGTCGTAAAACTCATAATAGCTATTCAGAAGGCTTGGGCTCGTCTTCTATTACCTGTATCCTGCTTGGGACCGAGACCTGGTTTGACAAGTATACCCTGACGCCATTGTCAGCTGTTTTCGTCCTGATCTTTGCTGATGGCAGGAGAAAACCTCCCACGAGAGGCAGTGCGGAACTGATGCCATAAGTTATGGTTTTTTCCTCGCCCGGCCAGACTGTGTCAAATCTCCATACTATCCTGACAGCGCCGCCGGATTTCTTTATTGCCTTTGGAACTGCATTGTGTGCAAATTCCCTTGTCAACTTCAGGGGCGTGTGCAAGAAGTCTTCAACAATGACATTATGCCGCGGCCTCTGAGAGCCGTTCTTGACAGTGATCTTGATTTTGAGCGCCTTGTTCTCGTTGGTTATTTCCTTTGTAATTGACAAGTCCTGCTTCAGGTACCAGGCAAGGCTGTATCCAATTACCAGCAATGCCAGCAGCAATGCCAGTATCGGGATAAAGGATATTTTGTAGACAACTGTTGCCTGTTCCCCTATGTTAAGCGAGTAAGGCCATTTTGCGTCTACAGTTCCTGCTACCGCTCCTGTAACCATGTCAAAATTATTTTTGCTGTATACGAACAGCCTTTGCCAGCTTGGCGTTGATGCTGAGAAATAATCCGAAGTGTATGTGTTTCCGACATTTGTTATCGCGGCAGTGTAAGTCTTGCTTAGGAATCCTGCTTCCTCTGTCAAATCTATTTTGACAGAAGCCTTCGGCGATACTTCTACAGGCTGCGCATAGCTGTTGACAAATTTGCCGCTCTGGTATGCAGTCAAAGTGAAATCATAAACTCCTGAAGCCGTGTTCGATGGTATGTCAAGGCTGCCGTCCCAGACAACCCTTGCTTCTCCCTTGGCCATTGTGCCCAGATCAAATTGCATCGGCTGCGCCAATAATGGGGATTCAAGCTTTGCAACAATATTAGATACTGCAGTGCTGCCGGTGTTTTTGATAATGAAGTTCACAGGCGTTGAGCCAGGATCTACAGATTTTGGAAGCGAGTTCCAGTCAGGCTCTATTTTTGGCAGTTCTGATGTGACTACGACTTTGAGAAAATTTGAGCCGCGGATTTCAGGGTTGCTTTCAGCAATTGCTAAAATTTCTACAGCGTAAGAATTGATTCGCACATCCCTTGGAGGTGCCAGGCGTGCTGAAACCTGCTCAAAGCCGTTTGCAGGAACCATAACGACTGGCTCATCAAAAACAATCTGGCCCCACTCAAAAGTTGCGGGCCTCAATCTGAAGAAATCCCCATTGCTTTGGAAGTTTCTCACCACAAGATTGAATGTCGCAGTGCTATTCCAATCAATGACATTGTCGATAGGATCGACTTGAATCTCAATCGGAGATGCTGCATAAGCGGGAAAGCTAAATATTGCCAGCAAGAAGATGGCCAAAACTGGTAACAGTAGCCTCATTTCAGCTCTGTAGAGAAGATTTTGGTTTAAATACTTTTGCTCTGGGAGCCAGTTTTGCTGAAACTAGGGATATGTCTCAACATAGGGGCTGCTTTCACCTTTGCAAGGCATGATGCTGAAGGATAACACTAGTTAACTAAGTGGGGCCGCTGAGATTTGAACTCAGATTTTACCCATTTCAGTCCAACAAGCGGAGCCAAGCTTCGCTTGCTGAGGACCCCAAGGATAAGTACTACCAAGTTATACTACGGCCCCGCGACAATGGATGGCTTGCCAGAGTTATTATACTTTTCAAGCTATGCATTGGCGAAAAAATCAGCCAGTTAATTGTTTAAGAAGCTTACCCACCTCTGCTTGGCAGGTTTCTATGCTAGAATTGGTATTCAGTTTCACATCTGCGAGCTTGAAAGTCTCTGCAAAACCGAATTTTTCCCACTCAGATTGCTCTTGTTTCTGGAAATCCTCAAAGGTCAGGGGGTCGCCAGGCCTTTTCCTTTCTTTGAGCCTTTGAAACCTTACTTCGACAGGCGATTCCAATAAAACAATTTTAAATTTATCTTTGAAAATCTCTCTCGGAACAATTGCCTCAGTCGTGACACGAATCCCATTTATTGCGGCCAACTCAGCCTTTGCTGAAATTATCTTCTCACAGATTTTTCTAATCCAATAATCTGCACCGAATTCTTTTCTCTTTTTATTGCCCAAATCCTGCAAATTTTCTCTTGTCTCCAGGATGTTGAGCTTCTTGGCTTCTTCGCGGATCATATCTCCCATGCCAATTACTAAAAAATTGTGCTTCTGCTTCAAATAATCAGCAGCAGTATCCTTGCCAGCTCCAATTGCGCCACAGAGGCCTAAAACGAGACGAGCCATATATTATTATTGCAGATACTTTTCTGAAAAGACTTCCTTTTCCACATTTGCCCAGCCTTCGGCGATTTGCTTGCTGTAGCCTGCTGCCTGCTTCTTCAGCGAAGGCCACTCTTTCCAGACCTCATTTATCCATGCGGCTTCAGTTTTTTCATCCAGGTAAGCAACATATATTGCCTTGTGCATCAATGCCCAGACTTTCTTGTAGAAATCGAGCATGGGCTCAACATTATGCTTGGAAAAAATCTTTGTTTCCACATAAGAGTGTAGGCTCCCTGATGAAGGGTTCAGTATCGGCTCCAAAACAGCAACCATAAAATCAAGTTTCTGCATCATTGCCCTCCTTATTTCCTTTACCAGAAACAGGTCGTAATCTATCTTCCTTATCTCGAATTCCTCATCAAGCTCTTCAAACTTCGGGAAGGAGTATTTCTTCTGCAGCTTTTCAAATTCTTCTTTCAGCAGCAGAAGGTTTTCTTCCCTGTCGTCAGGATCATGAGAATGCTTTGCCATCAGGAGAACAAAGAAGGGTTGTTTTTATGCCTTCTGCTTTAGAATAATTTTGGAACCCTGCCCTGCACTATGTTTTCCTCTACTATCTGAGCTTTTTCCAGCATACGCAGCCTTTGTTGTATATTTTTAATCAGGCCTTCCACGATTTTCAGCCTTTTTTCAATTGCAGCAATTTGCCCAACGATTCCGTAAAAGCCATTTTCGACCATGGAATGTTCCATGGTGTTTATTTCTGCCGCAACCTCATTCATCCTGGTTCTCTTCATCATCAAGTCTTCATAAATTCCGCTAATGAGCCTGTTAGTCTGTATTTTCAATTGCGCGGCGGCAAACCTCGTCCTCTCATTCGCCTGGTGCAATTGATAAAGGCGGCCAATACGGAACTGCAGGTCAGAATTTATCCTGTTGATTCTTTGCAGCAAAAGCTCTTCCTCATTCTCCTCGGTAATTATCTGCCTGAGCACGTTGGTTATTGCAGATTGGACTAAAATTCTTGGAAGACCGCCTCCACGCAGCGCATTTTTCTTGGTGCTTATATCGCCCAAAACTAACTCTAGCGAGTGTATTCTTGTAAGCTCTTGGGCCTCGACTTCAGCCAAATTTATTTCTTCTTTCTCTTCTGCCCTTACATCAGAAGCTATTGGTGCGGCCATGTCATTACAAAGATAGAAGATGTTTTTATGTCTTATGTTGGCTCAAGCACTTGCGAAGCATGAAATTAAGAGATAACACCGCATCTAGTCAGGCCAGCAGTTCTGCAGAATGCGGCGTCCTGAAGCCGAATTCGAGCAGCTTCTTTTCCAGCTCGCCCTTTACCACAGGTCCCTCTGCAATTGCCTTGGAAAAATCCAGCTTTGCTTCCTCGCCATTTTCGTTCTTGAACACTGCCTGCTGCAAGACTGCTGACGCTCTGCGGTATTGAAGCCTGTAAGTGATGCTTTGGGGCCTGCTGTATGTTGCAGAAAACTTCATCTTGCCATTAGCCCCGCTGTCAACTACATAGTTGGCGAGCCTGCCGTTAAGCTTTTTCGCTGAAACTGCGAAGAGCATCCTTGCACTCCTGCTGCTGCCAGATGCAGAATACGTAGCCTCAAAAGGAGAACAGCCCGCGTAAGCTTTCAGAGTGTCAACGAGCCTGCTGAACAACTGCGCCTCTCCCATTAAAATTTGATGTCAAAAGAGCACTATATAAAATTTTGTAGCTTTTGGGCACTAGAAAACTCAACTTTGGTACAAGCTGAAGTGTGCTTCGGCTGTACAAACAAAATATCGCATTTTGTTGTACGGCGAACTTGTTCGCCCGTACATCTGAACTCTGTTCAGATTGTATCTCTCAAACTTTAAATGAGCGCGACTTGAATTAATGTTAAGACTTACCTAGTTAATCAGTGAAAATGCGCCATCACAACAATTTATCTGGAAAAGGGACATCGTAGCCGTCCCTTCGCCCTTCTTTTGCCGTGTATTTCAATAAGATATGTTTGTTATCGACAGGCTCGCCTTCATTAGTAACATCAGGCACGAGTTCTGCAAGCATTGTGCCCATCCATAGCTCTGGCTTTGTGTGCTCCTTGTCGTTGTAGCCTATTATGACCCTGCCGAGATTTTCCTTGTCGTTATGAACAAATACATTGGCGACCTTGAACCCCGCATTACTGGCATATTTCATTACAGTAAAATCGCCGTCAAACTTCCTGTAGAGCCACATGAAATAGCCGAAGAACTGTGCCTTCATCTCTGAAGACTTAACTCTTTTCTCAAGAGGGTCGCTTGTCAAATCAGACATGAAAAATATTTGTTATCCTGACTTTTAAGGGTTTTTGTTACCGCAATCTGCCGCTGTACAGCCTTCTGTACTCGTAGGGCATCTGCTGCAGCTTCGGCACCTGTATGTTTTCTATCTGGGTTTCCCTGATTTCAAGGCTTTCCAGCTGCTGTATCCTCTTCTGGATATAGATTATCAGCTCAACAACTGAGCGGAGCTGCTTGCCTATCCTATCGAGCTGCGCATTGGCGTTGACATAGTTCCCTGAATTTGCAAAATTCTCAAAGGCCTGTATCTCCTGGCCCACCTGATACAAAAGATAGCCTTTCTCGTTCATCTTTTGTGTTATGTCATCAATGATTTTCCTTATGTCCCTGTTCAATGCCACGACGGTCCTTCTCTGCCTTTCCTGCTGTGCAGCCGCAGCGTTCTGGTACAGGCGCCCAATCTTTACGGGCAGGCTTCCATTTATGTTGCCAAACCTGTTGATGAGGGATTTTTCCTGGTACTCCTCCTGTATCAAAGCCCTCAATTCAAAAATTATTGTTCGTATTACGCCAGAAGCAACTTTATGTGCCGGTGCCTCGAGCTCTTCCTTCAGCGTCTTGATGTTCCTGAGCATGTCAAAAACATTCTTCAGTTCTGTCTTCTCGTCTGCACTAAGGCGGGTCTCAACGCCAAGCTCCTGCTTGAGCTGTGAAAATGCCATGTAAAATAATAAATAAAGTTTAATATAAGTCTATCGCTCGGCCATAGTCCAGCCGGCGTGTTGGCCGCATCTCGAAAGAGATGCGCAGTTTCTATCAACCCTTTGCCAAAGGGTTGCCGTACTGTATTTTCTTTGCGCCCACATACTCTTTGACTTTCGCTTCGGCTTTTCTTGAAAGTTCAAAGTGCTCGCCAGATTCTATTTTACCGAGCTTGAGCAATCTTTCAACCCTTTGCCTGAAGGCGTTCGCTAGTTGTTTTGCGGCGGCTTGATATGCGACGAAATAAGAAGCCTGCAAGAAAGGCACATCTTCGATGCTGATTGTGGGGAGAGCTCTTTTGACATTGGCTTCAACTGCAGGTTTAATCAAATCTTTATCCAAAATATATTCTAAAAGTTTGTAGCTTTCCTGCGCAGTCAGAGTTGAGAAGAGCTCGTGCTCTTTTTTCTCCAGAACTGGCTGTACATGAAGTGCTTCCCTGTAAAGCTTGACAAATTCCTCAGCATTTCCGCCGTACAAATTTTTGTATTGCGGCTGGACTGCTTCAACAACAGAGATTTTGCCGTTTTGGCGGATTATTTTCTGCGGCAATCCGTCAGCGTCAAGCTCCAACCTGTATTCCAAGCTGTCCATCATCCTTCTCCAGTATAATCTGCAAGGTTTGTCCTTACGT
Source organism: Candidatus Nanoarchaeia archaeon (assembly GCA_035283085.1). GTDB lineage: Archaea > Nanobdellota > Nanobdellia > UBA10117 > UBA10117 > DATEUM01. The sequence goes on along the minus strand of DATEUM010000084.1, from coordinate 2,763 downwards.
TTATGCCTACAATCCTTGCCCTTTTTACTGCCTTGTCTGCAGACCTTTCAAACGCCTTTCTTTTGGCATAATCACTTTCGTTTTTTTGAAGATATTCATCAACAAGCATGTACAAAGTCCTTACTAGCTTTGGATCTTTCACGCTCTCGCCGCCAATATCTGGTGTAGGGCCTGAAATGGTGTACTCTTTGCTCTTGTAAACTACCCTGAAGACTTTTCCATAAGGCTTTACAATTCCAACGAGATTTTTGCCCAAGTTGTGCTTGGCTGCTTTTTCATTGTCCACCTTGACTTTCATCCCCTTCACCCTGTTTTCCAAGTTTCCAGTCATTTGCATCACCAATCAAACAATTTTTTCTCAAACTTAACCGGCAACTTTGATTGCTCAAGTTTTGATTTTAAACTTTCTGCCTCTGCAGAATTTGTGGAATCTCTCATGCCTTGTCCAGAAACTTGGGCTGATGTTGAAAGATTCCCTCGTGTAAAGTCAGGTCTTGACATCAGTCCAGCATAGGCCGCATCAAGCTCGTGCCAATCTATGTCTTCGTTTGCGTGCGGGTCTTTTGCGGAAGGATTGCAGCACGTTCCGCCACAAACAGAACTGACATTGTAAGGCTTTACATAGTCGTAGCCAACATATTCTGTCATGTTGCCGAATTCCCTGTCCCTGACTATTCGCATACCTTCGTGCACCATTTTATTTTGTAATTATCAAATCCCAATTTTCTTTTTTCTTTTCTTTTCCCAATAATGACTTTTGAAGAGCTTCAATAATACTTTCCCTCTTGCCTTCTGAAGAAGGTATCCAGATTTTTGTGCCTATTTGTACCAATTTTGGCTGCTCAATACTTGCAGCAGGGCTTTGCGGCGCTAGCTGCTCAAGACTATCTGCTTGAATCTCGTAGTTCGCAGACATTGCGAGCATTCCTTTCTGCCTGTAGAATCTTGATGTTTTCAGCGCAAGCTCGGCAGCTTCGCCATACTGGCCTTCCAGCTCGTAGAGCTGGATGCGCATCGGCGCCATCCTGTCAAAATATCTTTCAGAAAAAGTGCTGTAGGAATCCTGGCACACTGTAGTATTAGAATGTAATTCGCACATTTTATTTCCACCTCAGCCGGGCTGACAAACCAGGCATCTCTTCCTGCTTGGAGGCCTCGAACTCTGCTTCCAAACCTTTTACAAGATTTTTATCGCCAGTCAATTTTGCGTACTCTACGGCTTTCTCGAGCCTGCCCGTAATTCTGCAGAACTCAACAGCCTCTATTGCAGCTTCGTAGAGAACGGGAGAATCATATTTCTGGAAATGAGCTATTAGCTCATCAATCATTTGCAAGTATGGAATGCCTGGAAATTCAGCTGCCATTTTATCAATCACCCACGAATTCTCCGTATTTATCACCAAGATAATGCTTAACCATTTGCATAGCTTCTGCCATTATTTCAACGCCCTCTGTCTGCGTTAAGCTTCCTTCGCCGCGTTTTCTATCCTTTCGCTGAATCAGGGATTCGTAAAGCGCATTAACAACATTTTCATAAGCTACATATTTTTTTGCTTTTTCTGTATCGCCTAGTTCTTTTGTTACATTATCGAGATAAGGCGACTGAAAGACTGTTTCGGTGCGCTGTGCAATGCGAGCTATGATTGGCGCAACCTTGTCTTCAAGCAAAATTTGCTTTAGCTTTTCAAAAGCTTGCTTTGGATCATCGCCATTCAATTCTGGCGAAACAAGTTTTACTAAATCTAAATTTGCATTTACCATTTTATTCACCAGTTCCTATCTGGTCCAAAGTAATCTTGGCCCAGCCTTTCCTTGCAGGCTTTTCTGCTTTTTTGGCCAGGCTTTCAATAATCTTGGACACCCATTTCTGGGTTCCCAGGTAGCCTGAGCTCACAGCAGCGTCTGGCTGCGTTGAAGCAGCAAGCTGGCTGTAAGAATTAACATAATTGCTTTTGCTTTCCCTTTTGAAATACATCTTATTCTGTGTCATTTTATCTCCGCCTCAATATGCCTAACAACGATCGTTTGATAGATTTTTTTGGAGTTATATCTGCAACAATTCTTACATTGCTTCTGAGCTTATCTTCGCAGTGGTCAATTATTTGTTTTGGAAATGCTTTTCTAAGAACATCTAGCGTAGCTTCTGCATTTGGCAATTTTGGAACTATTTCTAAATAGGCTTCTTCTGGCAATATTAATTGGCCTTCGACATAGGATGTTCTACCTACAAAATCTGCACAGTGCTTTAGATAAAATCCAACGCTGTGCTCATTTCCGAAAAATTTTTTGTTAAAGTATTTTCCATGAAGCAAAACAGCTTCTTCACCAAGCATTCCACCATTAAGCTGCGGCCAGCCAAAATTCGATTTTAATGTTGCAATTTCTTTGGCGCCGTTTCTGTGTAAATCAGCTTGCAAAGGTTCATCTGGCCAAGTGTAACCGACGGCTATCTCGCCTGGCTTATACGCACAATTTTCGGTAAAAATCATATACTGTCCTTCAGCGCCAAGATTAACATCGTTAGACCACATCCATTTTGGGGCTGTTTTCAATATGTTATCTATCATATTCCCTCCCGAAGCCAGGATTTCTTGCGCGTTCCCTTTCCAATAATCTTGTATACTTATTTCTGGCGCCTTCAGGCAAAGGCTCAATTCCCATTGAATCGTTAATGCCTGCTTTGAAGTACATGGCTTCTGCAACCTTTCTCCTGCCTAATTTTAGGAAGCAATCACCTGCAGCCCTTGGATCTTCAGCTAAATC
>DATEUM010000083.1:0-4651 GCA_035283085.1 Candidatus Nanoarchaeia archaeon | reverse complement strand
TCTCCTATAGAATCCCTTATTTCAGCAGCCAGTTCTGGGAGTTGCCGCTGCCGGCGTGCCCAACACTACTGTTCTGTTAGCAGGGTTTGCTTCTATGTTTGCTGGCGCTGTCTCTATGGCTGCGGGCGATTACCTTTCCACAAAATCACAGCGCGAGGTATTGGACGCGCAAATAGTTGCTGAAGAAAAGAAATTAAAATCGCCGAAAGAAGAGATGAAAGTCTTGCAGAAACTTTACAGGGCTGCAAAGTTTACCGACAAGGAGATAAGGCATTTTGTCAGGCACTTGAGCGCGAACAAGAGGCTCATGCTCAAAACCCTGGCAGAAGAAGAGCTCGGCATAGTCCCGGAGAAGTTTGAGAATCCAGTCAGGGGCGCCATAACAATCTTTGCCGCCTTCATGGTAGGCTCAGTGTTCCCAATTTTGCCATTCTTTTTGGCCGATACAAGAACAGCAAGCGTTCTTGCGCTCATTGGGACAGGTGTGACATTATTCGCAGTCGGCGCTTACAAGACAAAACTTACGCAGAGAAACTGGCTCAAGTCAGGAATAGAAATGCTGGCCATAGCAATACTCGCAGCAGTGGCAGGCTATGCAATAGGCAGCCTATTTGGAGTCCAGGTTTCGTAAGGCTAAAAAGTGCATTTTACGCAATATCAAATTATCCTTCTGCTTCTTAATTCTTGCACCAGTTGCTTATAATTGTGGAAAAGTATGCCTTTCATACCGATAGATTTAGAATTTTCGATGTTTATTTTCCTATCGTCAATAAAAATGCAATCTTTTGGAGCTGTGCTAAGTTTTTGTGTAACTATGCTAAATGCCGCAGGATCAGATTTTAGAATGCCAAGCTCGAAAGATGTAAAACAATTGTCAAAATGATCTGTCAGGCCGCGCCTGCTGTTGACTTTCCAATGGACATCATTGTTATCAGAGTGGCAAACTACGGCATAATTTTTGCGTAAACCATCGACTAGATCCAACATTCGCTTATCATAGGCCGTCCACTTATCATAAACAGCCGCATAACCTTCAATGAAATCCTTGGTGTTTACTTTTGACTTTGCCAAATCTATTAAGTTTTGGAAATAACTTTCAGGGGTAACTTTTCCAGTGCAAAACTCTTCGTATAATGGGCTTGGTCCGTCTTTCGGAAATATGTTTACGCCAAACTTATCAGAAAGTTCGGCAGTCATTTTGTCCCATTTATTCTCTGTACCGCTTTCGGTAAGAACTCCGCCAAAATCAAATATTACTGTCTTCGTCATGGCAATTTAGCGGAATTTAGGTTTTTAAACCTATTTACTGGAGTAAACAGAGAGCGCAGTCTTAAGCACGTTCAGGCTTAGCAAAGCGCACTTAGCCCTTACGGGCGACAGGGTAATTCCTATTAGGTTAAAGAGGTCATAAGGCTGCAGCTTCTCTATATCTTCAATGGATTTTCCCTTTACAAATTCAGTCAGCATGGAGGCAGTTGCCTGCGAGATTGCACAGCCCTGCCCCTCGAACTTGACATCTTGAATTATGCTGCTCCCTATGTTGAGAGATATCTCTATAACATCGCCACAAGCAGGATTAAGGTCTTTAGCGGCGCTAGAAGGATTCTCAAGCTTGCCGAAATTCCTCGGGCTCTTGAAATGGTCAAGAATTATTTCAGAATACATCTCCAAGCTCATAATTTCATCACAGCTTTAACTTTCAATAAGCCCTTTACGAGGGCATCAACATCTTCTTTTGTATTGTAAATGTAAAAGCTAGCCCTACAAACACTCTCCACGCCTAGTTTATTCATCAGCGGCATTGCGCAGGCATGGCCGCTGCGTATAGCAATTCCTTCAGAATCAAGTATTTGTGCAACATCGTGCGGATGAATTCCTTTTACATTAAAGGAAACTACGCTACCTCTGATTTCAACATCTGTTGGACCATAAATTTCCAACTGGGGAATCTCTTTAAGTCGCGTGAGCGCATACTCAGTAAGCTCCTGCTCATGTTTGTGCACTTTTTTCATATCAAGATTCCTCAGATAGTCAACAGCAGCGCCCAGAGCAACAGCTCCTGCTATGTTTGGCGTGCCAGCTTCAAACTTATGCGGCAAGTCGTTGTAAGTTGTTTTCTCTAATGTTACTTCTCGAATCATCTCTCCACCGCCTAGGAAGGGCGGCATTTGCTCTAGAATTTCCCTTTTTCCGTAAAGGACGCCAATTCCAGTCGGTCCTAACATTTTATGGCCACTGAATGCCAGAAAATCACAATCCAATTCCTTGACATTTATCGGCATATGCGGAACAGATTGCGCAGCATCTATAAGAGTCAAGGCACCGAATTCATTTGCAGCCTTTACAATATCTTTGACAGGATTTATTGTTCCTAAAACATTTGACACATGAGTAATTGTTACAAGCTTAGTTCTGTTATTCATCATATGCCACATAAGCTCTTTGTGTAAAGTTCCATCTGGAAGAATTTCAGCATATCTTACCTTTGCTCCTGTTTTTTCAGCCACTAACTGCCAAGGGACAATGTTGCTATGGTGCTCCATCACAGTTGTAAGTATTTCATCGCCAGATTTCAGCTCGCCTGACAAGCAGTTTGCAACCAAATTGATGGCTTCAGTTGCATTCCTTGTAAAAATTATCTCTTCCGGCTCTGCGCCGATAAAATCTGCAACTTTTTTACGAGCGTCCTCATAGGCCTTAGTGGCTCTTTCCCCTAATGTGTGCACTGTTCTGGCCACATTGGCATTAATTGTTTCATAGAATTCCTTTTCAGCTTCTATTACCGCAGAACATTTTTGGCTCGTTGCTGCCGAATCCAAATAAACTAAGGATTTGCCATTAATCTTAGTTTTTAGAATAGGAAAATCTGCCTTAATTGATTGCATTTGTCATCTCCAGTTCAATCAAGCGATTGAACTCAACAGCGTATTCCAGCGGCAGTTGTTTTGTGAATTCCTGCAGGAATCCAGATACTATCATTGTAACAGCTTGCTGTTCGGATAATCCGCGACTCATCAGATAGAACAGCTGGTCTTCAGAAACTTTGCCAACAGTAGCTTCGTGGCCTGTTTTTACCTCATTCTCATCTACCTGCAATGTTGGGAAAGTATCAGATTTTGATTTCGCATCCAGCAATAGGGCATCACAGCGCATATGCGATTTTGAGTTTTTAGCTCCTGGGGTAACTTTTACCAAACCCCTGAAAGCAGACTTGCCGCCATCTTTGCTTACAGACTTCGCAAGTATAGTAGAACTTGTGTCAGGTGCTAGATGGTACGCTTTGGCACCAGTATCTTGGCACTGCCCAGCCCCGGCAAAAGCTACAGAAATTATGTTTGCCCTAGCCCCGCGACCCTTGAGGATTACACAAGGATATTTCATTGTGACCTTAGAACCAATATTTGCGTCTAACCACTCGACATACGCCCCTTCATGTGCCATGGCTCTTTTTGTAACAAGATTGTAAACATCATTTGACCAATTTTGCAAAGTTGTATATCTGACACGAGAATTTTTGTGCGCAATAACCTCTACAACAGCTGCGTGCAATGAATCTGTGGAATAAACTGGCGCGGAACAGCCTTCAATATAATGGACTTCAGCGCCTTCTTCTACAATAATCAAAGTTCTCTCAAACTGTCCCATGTTTTTAGCGTTAATTCTGAAGTATGCCTGCAATGGCAGTTCGACCTTCACCCCTTTTGGAACATAGACAAAACTTCCGCCGCTCCACACTGCAGAATTGAGCGCAGCAAACTTATTATCTGCATATGGCACTACAGTGCCGAAATATCTCTCAACAATTTCAGGGTGTTTTTGCAGGGCAGTGTCAATGTCACAAAATATTACACCTAGCTTTTCCAAATCTTCCTTTATTTTGTGATAAATAGTCGCAGAATCGAATTGCGCACCTGCTCCAGCTAAGAATTTGCGCTCTGCCTCAGGTATGCCGAGCTTTTCGTACGTCTTCTTGATATTATCGGGAACCTTTTCCCAGGAACTTTCATTGCCAGCTTTTGGCATGGCGTAATAAGTTATTGAATTAAAATCAATTTTACTCAGGTCAGCGCCCCAAGTCGGCATTGGCCTGCCAAAAAAATGTTTGAGCGCTTCCAATCTGCAGTTTAACATCCATTCCGGCTCTTTCTTGAGTTTTGAAATAGTCCTGACGACTTCCTCCGACAAGCCCTTTGGCAATTCGATCTCATATTCAACATCGTCTTTTTCATATTTTTCCGGATTTATGTCGAGAAAAGATGTCTGCTCAGGCATTGCCCATCACCACATAGCCAGATTTCTCAATTTCTTCAGCCAATTCAGGCCCGCCGCTCTTCACTATCCTGCCATCAACTAAAACGTGAACAAATTGCGGTTTCATGTGCTCCAGGATTTTGCTATGGTGCGTTATCAGCAAAATACCAGTTTCCTTGGAGATTTCCCTTATGCAGGATGCAACCAATCTCACGCCATCGATATCAGTTCCAGAATCAGTTTCATCAAGGATCGCAATTTTAGGTCTAAGAATTGCCAATTGCAGAACCTCAGACCTTTTCTTTTCTCCGCCAGAGAACCCATTATTGAGGCCGCGCTTGAGAGTTTCCTCAGATAATCCCAATTTTTTTGCAGATTCTTTCACGAAACTGTGGAAACT
>DATEUM010000082.1:0-3410 GCA_035283085.1 Candidatus Nanoarchaeia archaeon | reverse complement strand
CTTGGCGGCATTTCAGCCATTTTGATGCGGAGGAATGTGCAGGAGCTTGTCAGCAAAAATCCAAGGATTTACAAGATACTGCCAAAATCACTGGGGAAATCGATTAAGGCGCCACAGAATGCAAAGATGAAAAGGGGGAAGAAGCGGTGACAGAGACAAAGGCGAAAGGCGCGGCCAAACTGCAATTGAACCTGATACTGAATACGAGAAGGCTGAAGGAAGCTGAGAACGCTATGAAATACGAGCTGGCAAAGAGCAAGGCAATAATAGAAGCGTCGCAGGACTGCATCAAGATACTGGACTTAAAAGGAAATATTTTATACATGAACAAGGGCGGCCTTGAGGAACACGGCTTCAAAAACCCAGAGCAGGCGATAGGATGGGATTGGGTGGCTTCGTTGGAAAAGCCCTACAGGGCGAAAGCCTTGAATTGTTTGAAAAAATGCCTTGGAGGAGCTTCTGTGACAGTTGATGTCAAGCACCTGCCAAAATATTCAAAGCGAAAATGGTGCTCCATAACACTGGCGCCAATCAAAGTGGGTGGCGAAGTGGTGCGCGTGCTGGCAATTTCCCGCGATATAACTTTAAGGAAGAAGATGGAAGAGAAACTAAAGGCCAGGATAAGAGGAGATTGAGATGACTGAAACAAAACAGGAGAAACTTGTTGAGCTGCTGAAAGAGCTCAGGAAGGTCGGTGAGATGCAGGGCTCTGCTGTAGTAAGCAGGGACGGCCTGATAATTGCAGCTGACTTGTCAAAAGATGTTGACGAGGAGACATTTGCCGCGATGTCAGCCGCGATGCAGGGAGCTGCAGAAACCGCTGTTTCTGAATTGAAGAAAGGCCGGCTTAATGAGATAATAATAGATTCTGAAAGGGCAAAACTGATTTCAGTAGGGGCGGGTGAGCTCGCAATCCTTGTATGTCTGACAAAACGGGAGATTAATCTTGGCCTGGCAAGATTGGAGATAAACAGGACCGCCAAGAAAATAACAAGCTTGCTTGGTTGATGTTCAAAATTTGACATGGTGCTTGACAAAATTTTGCCGAATTCAGCAGTTGCCATAATTGGCCTGCCCCTTGGTGGAAAAGAGCAGCTCGTGCTGGGATTTGTGCAGTTAAAGCTGAAGGCAAAGGAGCCAATTTTAATGCTGTCAACTGACAAATCTCCTGAGGACATCAAGAAAGAATTTTTGAAAAGCAAGGTCTTTATCGGCAGCTCTGAAACTGATGGGATGCTGGCCTTCATTGACTGCTACTCTGCGCAGGTCGGCGAATCTGCCAAGAGCACGCCCTCCATCAAGAGTGTGCCGGGCCCCTTGGCGCTGAACGAGATTTCTATTGCCTTGTCTGAAATAGAGAAGGAATTCCTGAAAAAAAACCAGAGGCATAATATAATATTTAATTCCGTGTCCACCCTGTTGATGTATTCAAACCCGCAGGCAATCGGCAGGTTCCTGCAAGTGATTATTGCCAAGGCAAAAAAAGCCGGCGGCACCATTTTATTGACATTGGAAGAGGGCATGCACGCCCCTGATGTCCTTGTGTCGATGGAACATCTTGTTGATGAAATAATATTTGTGAAGTCCAAGGATGGAAAGCTGTTTGTCAAGGCCAGAGGGGTTAAAGGTTTTGAAGACTGGAAGGAGTTCACCTAAATTTAAGTAATAACCATTAACTTTTTTCAGGGAATAAAAAAAGACTAAATACAAACTTCTCCTTGCAGTGCTGAAGGAGGTGAATGGCACGAAAATTAAGGCAAAACTGGCAATAGCGTTTCTTTTTCTGTTTCTTGCGATAGCAGGCTTTTCCATCAAGACTTTTGCTGATACATCGACAGGGCAAGTTGCAGTAACAAATGTTGCACCATCCGTTTCAAGCATAACATTGTGGAACGAAGCAACAGCAGATTCTGCAATAACATTGACTGCAGGCAGCAACATCACCGTGATGGCAAATGCCACTATTACAGATACCAACGGCGGCGGAGACATAAGTTCAGCGAATGCGACCTTGTTTAATTATGTCTATTCCAACGAGTCTGGGCCTGCTGACGAGAATTATAAAGTAGTCAACAGCAGCTGCGGGCTGAGCGCGGCAAGCGGCAATACCAAGACTGCAACCTGTACTTTTACGCTGGGATATATGATTACCAACGGCACCTGGACTGTAAACATAACTGCTTGGGACTTTGGCTCAACAAACCTTACTGCATCCGGCGCGGACAATAATACAGTGAACACGCTGGCATCCCTGGATGTGTTGAATGCGACGATAGACCACGGCACGCTGTCCTTGGGCGCAAACAGCAGCGCATCTAAGGCCATGACTGTAATAAGCTTGAGCAACTTGCAGATGGACTCGAGGTTTTCAGGAACTAACTTCAGCTGCACTGTGGGCGCAATAAATGTTTCTGACACAAGATATAGCTTGACGTCAGGGGACTATGACAGCATGAGCACGGATTTGACAAACGCCACGGTAACGCAGAGCACCTTTGATCTCGGTGTGAGGGGCATAGCTACTGCAGAAGGCACAAACTCGACGAAAGATGAGTTCTGGACAATAAAGCTGGCAAGCAGCGGAATAGGCGGCACATGCACAAACACGCTATATGTGACAGCTATTGCGAGCTAAGATGAGAGCCGTTTTTCTTTTTTCTTTATTTTTATTATGCATAGTATTAGTTGCGCCGACTGTAAGCGCAGTGGCGATAGGCGCAAGCCCTGCTGCATTCAGCTTCGAGCTTCCCCGCGGAGGCTCAGCAGAGGAATCTTTCCAGGTCTCCACAAACAGCGAATCTGCTATGACATTTAGCATAACTGCAGATGAGCAAATACAGAAGTTTGTAAAATTATCAGTTGATAGCAGCCAAACCACAATAGATGAGCCCGCAAGGATACCATTCTCCATCTTTATTCCTAAGAGCGCAAAACCAGGAATTTACGAAGGCGCAATAACTGCGATGACTTCTGGCAGCGGTTCTATGGAGGGCGGCGTTGGCAGCGTTGTGGCAACAGGAGTTGCTGTCAAGGTCGCAATAAAGGTAACTGGTGAAACACAAGCCAGCCCAACCGCACCTTCTGCTGAAAATGAAGGGGCGGATTTGATTACGAGCAATTTCCTGCAGATAGAAGGCAGCACTGGAGGGATTGGGCTGGCAAGCATGCTCGCAATCCTTGTTATTATTGTCCTGATAATCGCTGCCGTAATCTTGGCTTTGAAATGGTGAAAAATGATAAAATCTTTGCTAGTCTTGCTTTTAGTTATGGTTGTGCCAGTAGTTTTTGCAGGCACACAAACAGTCGGCACAGTCTCGATAAGCCCCAGCCCCGTTGACCTGACTGCGGGAAGCACAAAGTATGTTGTATGCAATGCCACTTTGGCAGATACCGACAACTGGGACAACATC
>DATEUM010000081.1:0-6798 GCA_035283085.1 Candidatus Nanoarchaeia archaeon | reverse complement strand
GTTAAAGAGAAGTTCGAGAGCGATTTCTTTTTCCTCAATAGGTTCCCATTTGATGAGAAGCCGTTCTATGTAATGAGGAATGACAAAGAGCCGAAATTCGCAAGAAGTACTGATATGATTTATCGTGGCATTGAATTAAGTTCAGGAGGGCAAAGAGAGCACCGCCACAAGAATTTGATGGAAAATATCAAGTACAAAAAGATGAATCCCAAATTAGTAGAGTGGTTTACACAATTTTTCAAATATGGTGCCTGTAGCCATGGTGGCTTCTGCATAGGAATAGAAAGATTGACTATGCAGATTCTAGGTTTGGATAATATCAGAGAAGCAGTTTTGTTCCCGAGAGATCCGCAGAGGCTTACCCCTTAGTTTATAGGTTCTATAGAAGAAACCTTTAAATCAATCCCCTAATACGGTGTGCTGATGAAAACTAGCATCAAGAGGCTTAGCCTTCGAGGTTTTAAGTCTTTTAACAAGAAAGTTGAGCTTGTATTCCAGCCAGGCCTGAATACCGTCATAGGCCCAAATGGATCCGGCAAGTCCAATGTCGGCGATGCAATATGCTTTGTTCTCGGCAGGAGGTCTTCAAAGGACTTGAGGGCCGAAAATTATGCCGACCTTCTTTTCAAGAGGAAAAACACTGTCGCGAGCGAAGGGGAAGTTTCAATAGTCCTTGACAACAGCAGCAAGATTTTTCCAGTTCCAGAAGCAGAGGTCGAGCTAAAGAGGAGGATCAAGAAAGACGGCCAGACCCAGTTCAAGATTAACGGCAAGACTGTCACGAGACAGCAGGTCCTTGAACTTTTGTCGGCTGCAAGGATACATCCGGACGGCCACAACATAATCCTTCAGGGAGATATTGCAAGGTTTGTAGACTTGAAGCCGTTAGAAAGAAGATACCTGATAGAGGAGATTGCCGGAATTTCTGTCTACGAGGAAAGGAAAAACAAGGCACTGTTGGAACTGGGGAAAGTTGAGGAGCGACTCAAGGAAGTCAACATAGTATTGCGGGAGAAAGAGATTTTCATGAAGAACCTTGAGGAGGAGAAGAAAGGCGCTGAGAAGTACAGGGAACTGCAAAACAATTTGAAGGAACTTCAGGCTGGCGAGCTCGCGTTGAAGCACAGGTATGCGAGCGAGAAAAGGGACAAGGTGGCTGGAGAAATTGAGACAAGAGTCCTGAATCTTGGAAACATCAAGCTCGAACTTGATATTTCTGGCAAGAAGATTGCACAATACGAGCAGGACTTGCATAAATTGGAAAAGGATATACAGAAAAAAGGCGGAGAGGATTCCCTGCAGCTGCAAAAGCAAGTCGAATCTGTAAAGATAGAATTGGAAAAGGCGCGCACGCTGATTGCTACATCACTAAACGAGATTGAAAGAGTGCACAAAAGAAAATCTGATCTTGATAATTCTTTGTCGGAACTCAAGCAGAAGCTGAAGTCTGCCGGAGAGGAAAAGAAAAGGCTGGAAACAGAGCTGTCTGCTGTTGAGAAGCAGGAAAATGCAATCAAGAAAGGCTCTGCGTCAGACTTGAAGGCCCTGGAGCAGGACTTTGAAAGGTTTGAAAAATCCATAGAAACTCTCAAAAGCAGAAGGGAAAAGCTGTCATCTCTAACGCATGAATTGAAGGCAAAAATACAGGTTCATGAAAGCGAGCTGAAACTCATTAATGACCGCCTGTCACAGATTAAAAGCACAACAAAAGATTTCTCACAGGCAAAACAGCAGCAGGATGTGCTGGCAGAAAAAATTTCAGAACTGGCAAAAGAAGATTCAAAGCTTGCCTTGGAAATAGGCGAGCTGCGAAAGGACTTGATTAAAAAAGAGGAGCAGCTGACAAAAAACCGCATCCTGGCCCGCGGGTCGCAGGAAGCATTGCTGCGCGATTCCGCCTTACGGTTATTGAAGACTTCTGCTGTAAAAGGAGTACTAGGAACTGTTTCGGAATTGGGGCAAGTGAAGCCGCAATATGCCACCGCATTGAGCGTGGCGGCCGGGAACAGGATGAAAAATGTCGTTGTTACAGATGTTGAGACTGGCATAAAGTGCCTGCAGATGCTGAAGAACGGCAGGGCAGGGGTTGCTACTTTCCTGCCGCTGGACAAGCTAAGAGTTTTTGAAGATAATGTACCCGCATCATTTTTGAAAAAAGACGGCGTGCTCGGTCTTGCACACGAATTGATAGAGTGCGACTCAAAATACAGGCGCGTTTTCGAGTATGTTTTTCATAACACTTTAATTGTGCAGAATGTCGACATTGCAAGATCCTTGGGCGTTGGAAAATACCGCATGGTAACTCTGGATGGCGATTTGTTTGAGCCAAGCGGCGCAATTACTGGCGGATTCCGCACGACTATTGTTACTTTCGAGACTGTTTCAAACGAATTAGTGGAGAAGCTCGAGCTCGAGGTAGGAAAACTTAACGAGCATGTTTCCAAGCTTGACAAGCAAAGGGCTGACCTTGATGAAAAAATCTTTGAGCTTAGAAAGCAGAAGGCAGAAGTCGATGCAAAGGCAGAGCTCTCAGACAAAGGTTCCTTTGCCAAGACGTCCATAGATCTCAACAAAAGGATTGTAACCATTGATGATAACCTGAAGAAATTCCACGATTTGTTAAAAGAGGCAGAGGATGAGGCCGCAAAATTAGAGGAGCAAATTGTTGAGAAAGTGTCAGAAAGGAACGCGGCAAACTTGGAGTTGAAAGAACTGCAGTTCGGCACTTCGGCAGAAAAGGCTGAGGAGATATCAAGGAGAAAGTCCGAATTGGAGGCGCAGCTTGCCGCAATCAATGCAACAATAACTAATGGCCTGCTTCCGGAGCAAAATAATACCGATAAGGTACTGAAGGAGCTCGAAAAGGAAAAGAAATCCTTTGAGAAGCAGATTGCTGATGAAGAGGCAAAGGTAAAGCAGAACGAAAAGGCTCTCGAGGCAAAGGAAAAAGAGCAGGAATCTTTCCATTCTAAATTAAAAGCGCTGTTTGAAGAACAATCAGGGATGAGCAACAATCTCAGGGAAACAGCATCAGATTATAACAAATTCTTGATTGACCAAAGCCGGCTGGAAACAGAGAAGAACAATTTTGCCATAGAAAGGGCGCAGCACGAAGGAGAGCTGGCTGCCGTAGAGGAGGAGCTCAAGCAGTTTTCAGGTATAACCCCCAAGGAAGCCAAGACTTTGGAAGATGCCAAGAAGAAGATGCACGAGATGCAGGCGAAGCTTGATGCGCTCGGCAATGTAAACATGAGGGCGCTCGAGGTCTTTGAGGACGTCATAAGAGAGCACAACGAGCTTATGGTGAGGGTGTCAAAGCTGAGCGAAGAGAAAAACTCTGTGCTGCAGATTATCGAAGAAGTTGAGAAAAGGAAAAGGGAAGCTTTCATGAAGACTTTTGATGACATTAATGGACATTTCTCAAATATTTATGCCAAGATAAACGCGAAGTATGGCGGCATTCTTGTATTGGAAAACGAAGTCGATCCTTTTGCAGGCGGCATAGCAGTAAGCCTGCACGACACTAAAAGGAAGCGCGCCTCTCTTGCATCTTTGTCAGGCGGAGAGAAAACCCTTCTAGCGCTGGCCTTCATATTTGCGATACAGGAGCACGAGCCAGCCTCATTCTATATGTTGGATGAAATTGACGCTGCGCTTGACAAGCTGAACTCTGAAAAAGTTGCAAAGCTGCTGAAGGAGTATGCTGGCAGGGCGCAGGTCGTGATAATCAGCCACAACGATTCTGTCATATCAGAATCAGAATCTCTTTATGGAGTTTCGATGAACAAGGAATTTGAGTCTGCGGTGGTGAGCCTGAAAATATGATGAAAACCGCATTTCATTTCTCGAGCAAAGAAATCAAGGACATATCCCTGGCTCTCGTAGCCCTGGCTTTCTCCTTCCAGTTGATACTTTTCAGGGAGGAGATTTTCCTGCAGGGGCAGCTGGCAAATATAGTTTCTATGCTGAATTATTTCCTGCAGTCATTAGTAATAGTTGGCTTCGCTTTTGTCCTCCACGAATTAGGCCACAAATATGTCGCGCAAAAGAAAGGCCTCTGGGCAGAATTCAGGGCGTGGCCTGCAGGCTTGGGCCTTGCAGTGCTGCTCGCGGTGATATCGCGGGGAGGCTTCGTTTTCGCAGCCCCTGGCGCAGTGATGATAGCCCCAAGCCGCAATTCAAAGAAAGGCTTCTTGTCCCAAAAATTGGAAAAGAAAGACATCGGCCAGATAGGCATTGTCGGAGCTGCGATAAACATGGTTCTTGCATTGTTTTTCATAGCACTTGCAGCCGCAATGCCAATAAAGCTGTTCGCAATCGGCGCACAAGTCAATGCGTGGCTTGCAATTTTCAACTTGATTCCTTTCAACCCTCTCGATGGCGCCAAAGTCCTTTACTGGGGAAAAGGCATCTGGGGAGCCGCAATGCTCTCCAGCATAATCATATTCATACTCACAATAATATTGATATAAAATGGCAAAAGAAAATGATAAACTGAATGCTGATGATTTTGTCCACAAGCTGATATTCGAAGAGGATGATGTGACGTGGCAGTCAGTTATCTACGATTTGGCAAGGCAGGGCAAGATAGACCCTTGGGATATTGACATATCTGTTCTTACTTACGAATTCGTGCAGACTATAAAAAAATTGAAGGAAATGAATTTCCGACTTTCTGGAAAAGTTATTCTTGCAGCAGCAGTTTTGTTGAAAATGAAGGCTGACAGGATTGGCGTAGAACACTTATTGATGCTCACAAACCCCGAGGACTACGAACAAGAGCCCGTTGATGAAGAGGAATATTCTGGCGAAAAGCACTTCACAAAAGCAACCCTGCAGGGCAGGATTCCACTGCCCAGGAAAAGAAAAGTTACGATTTTCGAGCTTGTTGATGCATTGAAAAAAGCAGTTGAAGTCGACGAGAGAAGGCGGGAAAGATGGGAATCATTGAGGCCGCCGCCAACTACACACATACAGATAAAAAAGGTCGACATCTTTGGCAAGATAGAGGAAGTCTTCAACAAAATCAAGGGAATTTTCACAAAATTCAAGAGGTCCATAATATCTTTTGACGAAATAATACCCTCAAAAGAAAAAAGGGATGTCGTATGGACCCTCATTCCTCTTTTGCATCTTGCAAATCAAGGCAGAGTGGAACTTCATCAAGAAGTTCCGTTTGGTGAGATCCTGATTAAGACTTCAGAGGAAGACCTGAACAGGGATTTGTCCAAGGATGAATTTGAAGATGAAGGAGAAGATGAAATTGTTGAAGAGAAACCTGTGTCTGAAGAGAAATCCCTAAAGCCCAGAGCCAGTAAAGGCTCAAGGAAGAAGAACTAGAAACTAACTTGAGAGATACCCCTTAGCAAAATGGCAAAGAAAAAGAAAGCACTTGATGATACTGCGAATGAAGAGCAGGCCGAGAGCCTTACAACTTTGATGGAAAAAGTTGAGATGGGTGAGGAGCTCACTCAGAAAGAGTCTGAAGACTCTGCTATAAGGGCAAAGATAGAAAGCATACTTTTTGTAATTCCTGAAGGGGTTTCCATAGAAGTTCTAGCCAACAAGTTAAATCTTGGCTTGAAAGATGAGGTAAGAAAACATTTGGAGAAAATGAAAGCAGAATATGATGCCAAACAAGGCATCAAACTTGTCCAAGATGGTGATTTATGGCGGTTTAAGATTCCAGATGAGCACACAGAACTTGTAAGGGAAGCTGCAACCCCTGAATTTGACAGCTCTATTTTGGAAACACTGGCATACATCGCTTGGCGTAATGGTTCAAGGCAGTGCGATGTAGTCCGCGTAAGGTCAAACAAGGCTTACAATCACATCAAACTGTTGAGAGAAAAAGGTTTCATCGAGGCCCACAAGTCAGGCTTAAGTAAATGGCTGCAGCCGACAAGGAAATTCTATGAATATTTCAAAATAAACCCTGGTGAGAAGCTGGCAGTCCCAGAGGAAGTAGAAAAAAGGCTGGAAGAAGCAGAACTTGCTGCAAAAGAAGCTGAGGCCGCAGAGCAGGCAGCAGCTGAACAAGCAAAAGAGGAAAAAGAAGAAGCTACTTAGTTATTTCTGAGAAATGCGCAAAACCAAAAGTTAACTTATAGTCATTTGGAAAATTAGGCTCGGTCACGGCTGCTAGATGTTTAAATAAATATGCTAAGACAACTTGTGCTTTTCCTGCATCTATAACTGCATCCAAATCAAGCACCTTTTTCTCTCCGTTTTCAACAACATATTTGTATTCTTCAACTTTGTCAGCATTCTGTAGAAGGTTTTGCAAACAATTGGCATGTATCGCTAAGCCTTCGTGCCTCCAATCTGCCAGCCAATAGTATCTTTTCTCGCCAAATTTTTTGTTTAGCTTGACATCAAAAACACTAGACAAGTCACTATCTTTGGATTCAGTCTTTGATTTTAATCCACGAACAGCACCTTGTGAAGACCAATCTCTATACTCTTGCGGTATGGAGAGCATATCAGCCCCTATTCTTTTCGTCTGAGTTTCTAGAATTTCCATAAGAGATTTCTGGTAAACTTCTTTTGTCTCCTCACAATTTTCCAGTCTTACGAAATAAGCGTTTTGATCGTCATAAACATCTACTTGATATTCACTATCGCCAGCGCCACACATACCATTGCTAGTTCTGGTCACTTTGTGCGTAGGCATGCTTTCAGCGCAGCTAAGGCATTTGTATCTTAACTCATCTCCAAAATATGTCATTTTCACCGCATCTACAATATCTTCTCAAATCTATTCAAGCCCGCAGTCAAATGATTTTTCAGGAAGTGCAT
>DATEUM010000080.1:0-2400 GCA_035283085.1 Candidatus Nanoarchaeia archaeon | reverse complement strand
CCTATAGTTCTTTCGTTTCTTTAATACGAAACTATCGCTCTGCCGGACTGAGCTACAGAGGCATGCAATGGCTGATTTGTTAGAGTTTTTATGCTTTTTAAGTCAGACATTGGCAATAGGAAAGCTTTAATTTATGGATTTTAAGTCTTGCCCATGAAGTTTGCAGATTATGTTTACAAAACTTTGAAGGGAAAAGTTCCAAGAGGGAAAGTTGCAACTTATTCTACACTCGCAAAAGCCATAGGAAAACCTAATGCGGCCAGAGCTGTTGGCAATGCCCTCAACAGGAATCCTCATGCGCCTATTGTACCCTGCCACCGGGTTGTGAAATCCTCAGGAGAGATTGGCGGGTTTGCTTCTGGTATTGGCAAGAAGGTTACCCTTTTGAGGAAAGAGGGCGTAGAGGTTATTGCAAATAAAGTCCCAAAGAGATTTATTCTTACACGTCTTTAGTATATTGATGGGAGAGGCGTACGTGGAGCTTATGCAGCAGGCCAGGAAGCAGATGCATCTTGCTGACCACATGGTTTATGTCACGTATCCCATGGTGCAGGAAACCAGGTTTCTCCTTGCAATCTTGAATCACGTGACAAATGCGTCAAGGCTGGCCTTGCAGGCCCTTTTGGAGTTCGAATACATTTACAAAAGAATTGATGCTTTCAACAGGACTTTCGCAGGAGAGATAAGAACCTATAAGGAAAAGATCCAGGGCAGGTATGGTATGGATGCAAAGTATCTCAAATTATTGCAGAGGCTTATGGACCTGGAGAAATATGACAAGAATTCCCCAGTGCGCTTCAAAAGAGGTGACAAATATATTTTAAGCACCACAGAGTATAATATGTCGGTGCTTGATTTGGCCACTATCAAAAGATACAACGAATTGGCAAAGAAGTTTGTTTCTGCAGTATCGGACATAACGGCCAAGACAGAACATGTCAATGTTATTTGAGGCTGAGAAAAAATTGCTGATGGCTGACTACCTCATAGGGTTGGGGCCCGGATTCCATTCTGGCGCAATAAATCATATAGTGGATGCTGCCAACATCCTTGTGGCAGAGTATTTGCATCTGGGAGTCAGCTCGGTAAGCCCAATTCTTGCAGGGAAAAAACTCGCAGAGGTAGAAGAGACAAAATCCTTTGCAGTCAGTTATGGGGTGTTCTGGAAATTCCCAATAACAAAAAACGCATCCTATGACGATGTTGTAAATGCTTATAAAGCTACAAAATCTTTCTTAGGTCTAGTCAAGAGGACCCGAGGGCCAGCTTGATTTTATCATAGAGCGAAATAGTAGCGAAATTTTGCATTTCGCTAATTGTGTTTGCTCTACAAACACAATGAAAACATATGTAACAGACACCTCTGTTCTGATAGAACGGCAGGTTTCTGAATTAGTCAGGAAAAAAGAAATAGAAGGCATCATAGTAGTGCCTAATGCAGTTCTCGCTGAATTAGAACATCAGGCAAACACAAATCAGACAGAAGGTTTTCTGGGTCTTGAGGAAATCAAGGAATTAAGGAAGATTGCTGAAGAGACCAAAAAGATTTCCATAGAGTATGCCGGGGCAAAGCCCACGGAAGCTTACATAAAAGGCGCGAGGGGCGGCGCGATTGATGATATAATACGAGAAGTTGCGGTGCAGAAGAAAGCTACTTTGGTTACTGCGGACAGGGTGCAGGCACTCGTCGGGGAAGCCCTTGGAATTTCTGTTATGCTTTTGACTCCGTTGCCGGCAAAAGAAGTCGGCAAGCTAAACATTGAAAAGTTTTTTGATGAAAAAACAATGTCCATCCATATTAAGGAAAGCACTGTGCCGTTTGCCAAGAAAGGCAAGCCAGGCATGTGGTCTTTTGTTTCATTGCAAAAAGAGCCTCTTACAGGCCACGAAATCCGGCTTTTGACTTCAGACATTATTGAGAAGACAAAATTGTCTGAAAATGCTTTCGTGGAGCTCAACACTTCTGGAGTAACCATAGTTCAATTCAAGAATTACAGGATTGTCATAACAAAGCCGCCTTTTGCAGACGGCTGGGAACTTACTGCAGTGCGGCCAATTGCAACCCTTGAACTGGAGGATTACAAATTGTCGCGAAAATTGATAGAGAGGCTGGAGAGGGGCGCCGCAGGAATTTTGATTTCGGGCGCGCCTGGCGGCGGCAAGACAACTTTCGCAGCTGCCCTTGCGAAATTTTATCTGAAATTGGGAAAGATAATAAAAACCATTGAAAGCCCGAGGGATTTGCAGGTGCCGGATGAAGTTGTCCAATACAGCAAAAACTTGGGAAGCAGGGATGACATTCACAATGTGATGCTATTGACAAGGCCAGATTACACAATCTTCGATGAGATGCGCGTCACAGAGGACTTTCGATTGTATGCGGATTTAAGATTGGCAGGC
>DATEUM010000079.1:0-3751 GCA_035283085.1 Candidatus Nanoarchaeia archaeon | reverse complement strand
GCAGGGCGGTTCGCAGGAAATTTGTTATGCTAACACCTTCAACTTCTTGCGGATATTGAAATCCCAAGAACAAGCCTAATTTTGCCCTTTCGTTCACAGGCAAATTGGGAATCGATTTTCCATCCAAGAGGATTTCCCCTTTGGTCACCTTATGTTTAGGATGGCCCATAATTGCTAGCGACAAGGTAGTTTTGCCAGAGCCATTAGGGCCCATCAAAACATGCATCTCGCCAGGTTTGATGGAAAGAGTTACTCCTTTCAGTATTTCCTTTCCTTCTACCTCGACAAAAAGATCTCTTATTTCAAGCATACTTTTGCTAATCCGCAAGTCTGCGGACTAACACCCCCAATTTTATGATGCAGGTCACATAAACGTCCTGAAAATTTGAACTCAGAGGAAAGCCCTTGAATTGAGGCAAAGCCAGAAGTTTCACCAGCAAGAACTTGCTTTACGTTTTCCCTTACCTTTTTCCTGAAATCAGCATCAACTTTTATTTCTGCCCCGCGTTTTCCGCTCAGCAGCTGGGAAACAGCGGCTTCAGACAAGCTCAAATGCTCGGCAATGTCCTTTTGCTTTATTCCTAATGAAACAGATTCCTCGCAGAAAGCCTTTCTTATGGCAGGCAATACAATGTTTGCTTCTATCTCCGCAGGATAAACAAGCACCATAAAATCTTCACACCAGTTAACTTTTTAAGGCTTTAGGAACCCTTAATATTTTATGGTGATAGTTGGTATCATGCCTGGCAACACACTGGAAGAGAAGGCAAGGGAATATGCGACAGAGAAGCACAAAGGCGTGCTTCGACATGATAATAAGACACCGTATATTGCACATCCTGCCTTTATCGCCAAGGCTTTGAAAGATCTCGGCGTTTCTGATGAAAAAACTCTGGCAGTGGCATGGCTGCACGACGTTGTTGAAGACACAGGAACAAAACTGGAGGAAATCGAGAAGGAATTCGGTGCCAAAGTTGCCTGTGGCGTAAACTTTTTGACGCATTATGAAAATGCCAATCGAAATAGGTATGTAAGGAAAATAATGGACAGCGCGCCGGAAGAAATTCAATTAATAAAATTGTGCGATGTATGGCACAATATTCTCACGATGCCAGACATAGTCGACAAGGAGAAAAGGGAAAAAGGCTGGAAGGATAAACTGGGCGAGTGTGAAGACAACTGGCTTCCCCTGGCATTAAAGATATCTCCAGTAATGTACCAAAGGATAGTCAGCGCGATAGGCGCATATTCAAGGGCTAAACTGGCTAAGTAATGATTTTCAGCAAGTCAGAAATATCATCGAGCTCGTAATCCGCTTTTGGCTCGTCTTTTACATGGCCATTCATGGAGCCATATTTTGCAAGTGCAGTTTTCATCCCAACAGTTTTTGCGCCAGCGATGTCCTTCTCGGGCCAGTCGCCAAGCATCAAAGCTTTTTCTGGTTTTACGCCAAGTCTTTCAAGCGCCATCATGAAAGGCGCAGGGTTGGGTTTTCGCAAGTAAGTATCTTCATGCGTTACTATTGCGTCAAATGAATACAGCAAGTCCAGGTCTGCGAGCCTTGTGTAAGCCTGGAAGTGCGGCGCGTCTGTCAAAACAGCCAGCTTTATGCTCCTTTCTCTTAATGCAGCAAGAGTAGACCTTACTTTGGGATAAGGGTGCATGTGCTTTTGCTTTTCCTTTCTATAAGCTATGACTGCTGTGGCAAGCAATTTCCAGTCAATCTCCCCAACAATTTGCTTTAGGACAGGCTTGAAAATTTCCTGATATTCATACCCCTCTCGATTGTATATGTCAAATGTTATTCTTGTGGCATCTTCCTTGCTAGCGGGAAGACCCTTTTCTATCATAGCGTCTATTGCTGCAGAAATGCAGGTATGCTTCATTTTGCTGAAGTCCATTAGCGTGTTGTCCACGTCAAAAACGACAGCCTCTATACCATTTGCCATTGATCGTAAAAAGAAAGATAAGGTTAAAGGGTTTGTGGGATTTATTGCGCGCAGAAAAATCTGCTCAGGCTAGTCTGCTGGGTTGCAAATCTCAGCAGGTTGCTTTCATTCCTGAACCTTGACATGGGGAGCATAAGTTTTGTTGATATATAGTCAAGAGCTGTTATCAATGAATCGAATTCTCTTGGCTGGTTTTGCATTGCTTTTCTCGTTTCTTCCCTGCACAGCCACACTCCTGTAGGGATGTAGCCAGGGTATGCTTCCCTGAAAACAATGGCTCCTGATTGCCTTCCCATTCTTACTAAAGCTTCAGCCACAGCCATCCTGACGCTATAAAAACATCCACCCACGACAGAATATTCCTTCTTTCCAGTATAAGGCTCCCAGTCAGAAAATAGGACTTCTTCATTTCCCATTACATGGATGAAAGCTTCCATCCATTCATACTGCCAAGGCGTTGGCAGCAATAAAATTAGGAAATTGTTTTTCAAAGCACTAAACTCATAGACTTGGTAAGTCTCAAGAATAGGCAGTAGCTTCACTTTTTCCAGCAAATATTTTCCAAGAGTGTCATCAACAGCTGTTATAGACCATCTTGTTGGCACTAGCTTCCTGTTTTTATCTAATCCAGTGGTGCCAACAGAGAATGCCTTCTGGATTTGGGAAAATAATACATCATGTTCGTAAGCATACTTGACAGCCTCTACTGCCTTGAGGTCTGTATCATAGTAAACTTTCTCCAGATGCCGCTCCCATTTTACATTTCCGACTTCAAATTTCTTAATCTGGGCAGAAGGGCCGAATGGTGAGTGGTCCTGATTGAATGTTACTCCGCGGGGTTTTTTCTTGAATTCTGCTTCAGCCTCAGCTGAAGTTTTTGCAAGTGCAATCTCTTGCAGTTGCCTTACGAACTTGCTTGTGGTATCTTGTATGGGCGTTAAGGCTTTCCCTCTAACCAGCGAAAGTCTAAAGTTTACAATTTGTTGTAGGAAAGAGTTGTTCAGCCATTCTTCTGGCGTATCTAGGTGTGATGTATCGCCGTGCTGCTGTGACAGCATAGGGCCGACAAAGACCTTTGGGTATCCAAATTTACCCACAAAAACACTAGGCGGACTGCTGCCATCCAGCTTCTCGCCAACGTTGACAGACTTGAAATGCTGCGTTCTTTCTGTGAGCTTGTGAAGATAAGCAGCCTTGCCAATACCACGCATAGGATAAAATGTATAAAGACATATTTATGCTTTTATTTGATGGATGTGGCACTTTTCGCGAGACACAAGCTCTTAGTAGAGCAGCATTTTGAGGAGGAGAAGAAGAGCCCTGCGCACGACTTTTCTCATGTCGAAAGGACGATTAGAAATGCTGACTTGATTTTGAAGAAAGAGCATGCTGACAAGGAAGTAGTTTACTATGCGTTGCTGTTCAGCGATTATATTCGAGAGGCAAGACACGAAAATGAGAAAGGCGCCCCCGAATTGTCAGCCGTTGCTGCAGAGGCGATGCTTAACGGCAATCTTGAAAAAGAAAAGTTGCAGCAAATACTCTATTGCATAAAGACTCACAGCAGGTCTTCCACGGAAAGACCTGGAACTTTGGAGGCAAAAGTTGTCTGGGACGCAGACAAGCTTGATGGTGTCGGTAAGATTGGAATTGCAAGATGGTTTATGCAGGCACAAGAGCTTGGATGGAGCATCGAATCTGCTGCACAGAAATATATAACGATGGTTAAAGGCCAGATTAAAAAAGACCAGACATTCTATACGAAAACAGGCAGGAAATATGGCGAGCCTAAGATGTCCGAA
>DATEUM010000078.1:0-6273 GCA_035283085.1 Candidatus Nanoarchaeia archaeon | reverse complement strand
CCTTGAACTTTCCTGAAACTGCATAGCTTACATATGCAGCAGGAATAAAATAGCCGATGACGATAGCGACCAATAGCAACGCAATCAGGTCAAGGCCCAGGCTAATGAATAGCGAAGGGTCTGGTGTTCCCGCAAATCCTCCGGCAATTAACTGAAGGATTGCGGGACCCAAAAATAAGGCTCCTAACAATAATATGAGAATGCCATAAATAATGCCTATGACCATCGCTCCAAAACCTCTTTTCAGCAAGCCTCCAAAATCCTTCCACGGTATTGGCTTGTAGTTCTTCTTTGCAGTCGCCTTTGCGACTTCAAGCATATATCCTGTAAGGATAAATTCTGGAATCAGGAAAACAAGTATTCCAACGAGCAGGGCAAGCAAAGGGCTGGCTAACAAGGAAGCTATGGCGGCATAGATGCCGATTGCTGATATTGTTGATATCGCAAGGCCTATTGCCAGAATCTTGACATCGCCAAAAGGCCTTTTAACAGCCTTGCCAATTTCCATATGACTATGACCTGTCAATTGTATCAAGCTTTGCTTGGTACGACGTTTTGATAGACCTTTAGCTGAACAGAGTTCAGCTGAGGCTCGCTGAATTTATTCAGCTCCGCCTTTTGCCAAAAGGTCTTATTTGAGTTTCTTGAATTCCTTTCCCAACTTTTCCAAATCTGCAGACACTGAATCGAGTGCAGAATTCCATACCTTCTTTGCCTCTTTCCCCTTGGTCCTCAGGACAAAGACAGGCTTTGAAACTTCAGGATGCTCCAATCTAAAGGAAGCCATTTCTACACCTGATTGCTTCCAGAGGGCCTCTTTCAGCATGTTCAGAAAACCATGGTCAGCCTCAGACAGCTGTACTTCAAGAATATCCTTGTCCTCTTTCAATATGTTTGCTTCCATAAACAAATGCTCTAATTTCGGTTTAAAAGACTTACGACCAAGTGAATTGGAAAGATTTAATAAGAGTTATACTTGTATATACTTATGGAGAGGCTGATCAAGAATGTGGATGAGAAAAGCTGGAGGAGCTTGAAGGCCGAAGCCGCCAAGCACGGAAAACCAATCGGCAAATTCCTAGCTTATTTAGTTGAGGAGCATACAAAAATTGAATCAAAGAAAAGCAATTGGGAAGAGATACTCAAGGTCGGCAAGATATTGACAGACGAGGAAGCCAGAAAAGTAAAGGGCGCCACAGCTGTTTTCGAAAAAGAATACGGCTTTGAAGGTTAAACATGATACTTTTAGATGCGGACGTTATTATAGAACTAGAACGGCAAAACGAGAAAATAATTGCGGAATTGGAAAGATTGCAAGCTGAGCACGCCGAAATGTTTGCAATAAGTCCAGCAGTTTACGCAGAAGTTTATTATGGAAATTTAGCGGTGCCTGAAAAGGCCGCTAAGGTTAACATACTTTTAGAAAAATTTAAAACCTTACCCTTTAATGAAGATTCTGCAAAGATTTTTGCCAAAATTAAGTTCTTATTGGATAAAAAAGGCACAACTATACCCATCTCTGATTTAATTACGGCTTCAGTAGCCCTTGAGCATGATTCTATCTTAGTCAGCAAAGACGAACATTTCAAAAGAGTGCCTAATCTTAAGCTAATATCGTTGAAATGAAAACAGGATTTATTCTTTAGTCTCGTTCAGCAGGTCAGCAGCATTAACAATCAGCTTCTCGAAATCATCATCCGGCTTCGAAAACCCGGGATTCTGTCGTATCGCTGTTGCGATACAACATTATGCTTCATTCAAGATATCTGCTGCATTAACTATGGGTTTTTCGAAATCATCGTCCATTAATCTCGGGCAAGCAGTATTTACCCATGCCTGAATGTGCGAAAAATTGCGGAGTTCCGTATTTGTAATCAAATCCCCTATCAGCAGATACACTTTCTTTCCTTCCTTTTCCAGCTTTTCCTTCACCTTTTCAACTTGTGCCTGAAACAAATGCTGGCCAGGCTTTGTTGAAACAAGTATCCCGACAGCCCTTGCATCCTTGAAGTTAGCCATTCGCAGGACTTTCCTTTTCCAAAGCTTTTGCTTTTCCTCTTCACTTAACTGGGTAATCTTCTCGGTAAAGGGATCGTATACGAAAAAAGGCTTCTCTGTATTCGCAAGCAAGCCGAAAGGATGGAAATTTCCAGTCCCTATGTACAGGAAAGCATCAACTTCATTCCCAACACTCAAAGCAGAGGAAACATCGCAGCCAAGCACCTGGCCATCCAGCACAGCCGAACCAGATGGCTTTCCAACTACCAGGGTAATTCCTTTGCCTTGCAAAAGTTTCTTCACATCCTCAAGCTGGGAAACCCATTGCACAGTTGTCAAGAGACCTATTTTTGGAAATCCCTTAAGCTCTGAGAGATTTCTCTCTAGACCGTCAGTCACAGACTTGTAAGCCTTGGCTTCTATGAAAGCAACTTTCATAATCAAAACGCAAAAGAAAGGTTTATATAGTTACCATTATAATATATTATAATGGTATTCAAAACAAAAGTTAGAACGGTTGGTACGTCCTTAGGTGTGTTAATTCCAAAAGAAGTTATTGAGGAATTAAAGATTAGGGAAGGTGAAGAGATTGATGTTGCAGTCTTGAAACAAAAACGCATAGAAGAAATAAAAAGTTTATTTGGGGTTGCAAAAGGAGCTGCGCCTTTCGTAAGAGAACATAACACAAAACGTGAGCAGCAATACTAATGTTACTTGACACCTCTGCTTTAATAGAATATTTCCGCAAGAGCGAATCCGGCATAAGGGCAGCAAAAATTATTGAAACTGGGACTGGTTACATAAGTATTTTAACATTGGCTGAAGTTAAGTGTTGGTGCATTAAAGAAAGACTAAATGTAAACTTGATAGTTTCAAAAGTTAAGAATTCTCTACAAATACTTAACATTTCAGAAGATATAGCTGAATATTCAAGTGAGATTCGCCAAGAACAGCGTTTAAATGACCCCAACTTCGGCCTTGTTGATGCTATCATATATGCGACCGCAAGATTGTATGGATTAAAAGTATTAACAAAAGATTCGCAATTTGAAGGTTTGCCAGACGTAGAATTCGTCTAAGGCAGCACTTGCCTTATTGCTGAATCTGACCAGCCTGCATCCTGCAAAACCTTCTTTATCTGCTGGGGCGTGTGGCCTTCCTTCAGTTCCTTGCTCACATAGCTTTCCAGCTGGTCTAAATTTTCAGAAGGCTTGGAAACGCCTGCTTTCTTTGCCTCGCTTTCAACGTGCTCTGATGTAAGTTTATCTATAACATCATCTGTTGTTGACGATGGCCAGCCTGCAGATTTCAAGGCAGCCCTTACTTGTGATGGTTTGAAGCCTTTCTTGATGCAAGCCCTTGCATATTTCTCTGCTTTCTTTGCCTCTGCAGTCGGGACATCGACCTCAAACTGCTGCGCCAATACCCCCAATTGCTCCTGGTCATCTGTTGCAGAGCCTACTGCCCTGTCCACTGCAGATTGCGACCATCCTGCATCGCTCAAATGCGATGATATTTCATTAGGATTGTAACCCTGGCTCAGCATTGTGTTTACGGCCGGCTCCAAGTCTGAAGTTTTCTTCGGCTCGCTGACTCCGTGCAATCTCGACAGGAACGACAACCCGCCCCTCCTGTAAACATAATAGCCAAGGCCTCCGACAATTCCCAGTATTATCAGCACAATTATCAATACGAGGCCGAAGTTTGCAGGCCTTGCGCAATCCTGCGGGCTAATTGCTGCAGATTCCCCGGCGGCTTCGTCACAGAAGCCGTCGCCCACAAAGAATGGGCAAGTGCAAGTACTTGTGCAGAAGCCTGGGCATGACAATGAATCTGTGCCGTCGCAATCCTCTGCGCCTTCAGCAATGTTGTCCCCGCATTCGGCTATTGTTGGCGGCGGTGGAGGCGGTGGCGGAGGTACGCAATCGCTAGGACAGCTCGTGGTATTTTCATTGTTGTTGCAGAAGCCATCCCCGCAGAAAGCTGTTGGTGGAGGTGGCTTTCCTACAACTACTCTATATATAACTGAAGTCAAAGCAGACTTTGTTGTGTCTTTTATATTTGTAGCAGTGATGTTTATTGTATAGTTGCCTGATGATGCACCACTATCAGATGCAACACCCAAATTCAAGGTATCATTCTTTCCAACTTGCACATTTGCAACAGATTTCTTGGACAATGTGCAGTTCCATCCTGTTAGGCACGTTGAAGTGTAATTAAAATAGCCGGGGCAGTCATCCTTGTTTGTCACAGTTACGGTAAATGATTCCTTATCTCCGGCCTTTGCAGAAACATTAGTTTTGTCTATAGCTAACACTGGTGCTGCCTTTGTGCAAACCTTTACTGTATAATTGAAAGTTGAAGACGCGTTAAATGTTGGCGCTTGGACGTCGCGAGCAGTAGCTGTAAAGGCATATGTTTCGAGTGGAATCGTTGCTGGGGATATTACAGAAATTGTTATGTTCTCTGTCCCCTTATCTTGTATGTCAAACTGCGTCCTGCTCAAATTGCAAGTCCATCCCGTAATGCAAGACACATTAATTCCGAAAGTTCTGTCAGAACCTCGGTTGTTAAACACAGAAGCAGTGTACAACAAACTGTCTCCTTTATCTGCTCCTTGTGTTGCTGGCAAGACTATAATTGCAACAGGGGTTGTTGGCACTTCTGTCTGGCAAGTTGATGAGCAGCCATCTCCATTTGCTGTATTACTATCATCACAAGTTTCTCCAATCTCTATAATTCCATTTCCGCAAACTGCTGCAGGTTTGCAATCAGCCGGGCAGTTAGTAGAAGTCTCACCTATTGCCGCTTCACACAAGCCATCTCCGCAGAATCCTCCTGAAACAGGGTATGCGCAGCAAGGCGGCTGTCCTGTTGTGTTTGCATCACAAGTCGTTGGCACCTCGCCAGCAACTGTTGGGGCGAAGAACCTTGCTACTTGCGGTACGCCGAGAATCAAAATTACAACTGTGGATAATAAGATTACGAGGGCCAAAATTAAAACAAGCCGCTTTTCGAATGGTGATACTGCGGCAACTGGCCGTTTTTTAGTTTTGGCTTTAGAACGTCTAGATTTTTTCCTGGTGGCCGACATATCTTCACATAGAAAGCTGTTGCAATATAAATACTTCGGTTAAAAGGGAACTGCAACACGCCACGCCCTACTTCAGAACACTGTTTATTGTATCGTCGGGCCAGCCTGCCTCTTCCAAAGAGCGCCTTATGCTGTCATTGTCATACCCCTTTGCCTTCATCCTCTGCACATAGCCTTGGAGCTTGTCCTGTGATTCAATATCTTTATACGGAGATTTTGCAGCAGTTCTTCCGGTAACCATTCCTGACACTTCAGCGCCCACTCCTGGCCTGCCTCTCCTGTAGAAAAAGTATGATGCGCCAGCCACGACTGCAATTATTATTGCAGCTATGATTCCTATCAAAACGAAATTAACCTTGGGCGCACAATCCTTCGGGCTGTTACCAACGGTCTCGCCTGCAGCGGCGTTACAAATACCATCACCAACTACAAATGCGGGTGGCGGAGGTGCGGGTGGCGGAGGTGGAGCAGGCGCAGGAGGTGGAGCCGGGCAATCCCGCGGGCAACTTGTAAATGTTTCTGGCGACTGGCATCTTCCGTCGCCACATACTGGCCCTCCACCTGTTGGACCCCCAATCCTACCTGGTGGTTGTGAGGGTGGGCTAGTTCGTACAGTAACTGTCTTGCTTGCAACTGAATTAAAGTTGCCAGCATTATCGTATGCGAACGCACTGTAATTATGCGTGCCTGTTGCGTTATAAGTTTGGGAGTACGAACACGATACCAACGGTGCAGTAATGCAAATGCCTTTTACTGCCCCGTCTACAATCAGCGTGACGTTTTTTACGCCGCTCTGTTCATCAGTTACTGTGGCCTTATACACGACCTCTTGTCCAATAGCTGGACTCGATGGAGATACATCAGTGGAAACTGAAGGCAATGTTGTATCTGCCTGCGTTGAAAATATTACTTCGACAAGTTTTGTCGATCCATCATTACCAGCACAGTTTGTGCCCGGTATGCATGCTGAGAAACTATAATTGCCAGGAGCCGCGTTAAAGTCTCTTGTCGGCAGCCAGGTAACCGAACAGCTTCCGGCGGTGTCTGCTGTACAGGGTGTTCCATTAAGCGGGGCCAGCATTCTTATCTCATTGTTTGGCGTGCATCCTGCTGGAGTTGCTGTTCCTGTAGCAAGAATATTTTGTCCTGTTTGTACTTGTACTGGAGCACTTAGCGTGACT
>DATEUM010000077.1:0-3777 GCA_035283085.1 Candidatus Nanoarchaeia archaeon | reverse complement strand
CTGAAACATTGGTTGTTGCCTTGAGCCTTGCAACAGTGGCCTATGCTATTACCTATGTCATATTCGGCGCCGCGACATTGAAAATTTTCCTCATAGCAATTATGGCCGCGCTGCTCTCAAACTTAATAGAGAGCTTTCTGACAACACACGCTACTTTCTGGCTTTACAAAAAAGGCCACGACCCAAATAATGTAATGGGCCCGTATGTAACCACAACCGGGGACATAGTCAGCGTCTTCAGCCTCTTGCTTGCAATCCTGGCGGTATCATGGATATGAAATTTTACAAAAAAATACTGAAGGAAAGCATCAAGATATTGATATTTGCCTCGATAGTCAGCAGCATCGGCGGAATAGGCATCGAAGCTCTCAAAATTAAAATCGCTGCCATAATACCGCTGGTCATAATGCTGCCTGCGCTGAATGACATGATAGGCGACTTTGGCACCATAATTTCCAGCAAGTTCACAACGCTGCTTTACCAGGGAAAGATAAGGAGCAAGTGGTGGGAGTCTTCAGAGCTCGGAGACGAGTTCAGGGTCATAAGTTCAATAGCCCTGTTTGCAGCCTTTTACCTTGGCGCAGTTTCTGTCCTGATAGCGACGCTGCAAGGCGCGCCGATAGAAATTGTTGAAGCGCTGAAAATTATGGCAATATCATTCATGGCGACTGCTACGCTAGTAATGATAATATTCTTCCTGGCCATAATAGGCGGGCTATGGGTCTACAAGAGAGGCAAGGACCCGAACAATTTCCTGATTCCGATAACAACATCTGTCGCAGATTTCAGCTCGCTCATACTGTTTTCCCTGATGGTCGCCTTTCTTTTTTGAACTTTAGCCCCAGAATGTAAATCTCTGCAGATTCCTTCAAGGATGCAGAAGGCTTGACCTCCTTTACTGCCGCAAAGTTTTTCCTTACTTCATTTATGAAAGTGTCATAATCCGCGCCCCTGAAGGCTTTTGACACAAAAATTCCCCCGGGTTTCAGTATATCCTTGACAATTTCCAATGACTTAAAAGAAAACTGCATGGCGAGCCCTATGTCCCTCAGCCTTATGCCTGAAAATTCCGGCGACACATCCGATAGAACAACATCCGCTGGCCTTGGCAGTTTTTGCTTTAGCTTTTCCAGAGTGCTTGGCCTTATTATGTCGCCCAAAACAAACTCGAACCTCTCGTCCAAGCCCAGGACTTTCTTGATATCTACTCCTATGACTTTTCCATTCATCCCTACAAATTTCAACGCCACCTGCGACCAGCTGCCAGGGGCTGCGCCCAGGTCAACAACTATGTTGCCAGACTTTATGATGTGGAATTTCTTCTGCAAATCCAGTAATTTATAGGCAGACCTCGCCCTGTATTTCTCTGCTTTTGCCCTTCTGTAGAAAAACTCGCCCTTCCTCTTGATATGCCACTCCATGATAGCGTGCTCGTAGTATCAATTTAAAAACTATCTTTATATTGTTTGCTCATGACTACAATACTCAAGATACCGTTCGACAAGTGCATCGTGGAGAAGGAACGACGTGGTGCTGAGAAAGCTCCGGACATAATACAAAAGGAGTTCGAAAGCCTGTTTGCCAGCGAAGAAATAAAGAACGCCAAGTGGGCCTCGGTTAAAGTCTCAGATGATTTCGAAAAACTCCATAAGAAAATAGAATTCCAGGCCTCTAAAGCTTACCAAAAAGGCGAAGTTGTTGCTGGAATTGGCGGAGACCACTCAGTCTCTTACAGTTTAGTCAAAGCCTTCTTTGAAAACCATAAAAATTCTGGTCTTATTGTATTTGATGCGCACTTGGATTGCGTGCATAATTTTTATCCCCCTACTCATGAAGATTGGCTTAGGGTCTTGATAGAAAAGAAAATCGTGCCAAAAGGAAAAATATCCCATTTTGGCTCTCGCAATAATACGAAAGAGGAAATTTCTTTTGCGAGCGATAACTTGAGCTGGGACTCAATAGAAGTCTCCCTTGATGCTGTGAAAGAGCACATTAAAGAGTTCTTGGAAAGCGTCGATAGCGTTTATCTCTCTGTAGATATTGATGTTTTAGACCCTAAATTCGCGCCTGGCACAGGATGGCCTGAGCCAGCTGGAATTTTGCCTCAGCATTTGCTTTCTCTTTTAGACAAAATCAGGGCTTCCAAAAAAATACGCGGCTTTGACATAGTGGAAGTCAGCCCTCCCAGAGATATAAACAACATTACATCGCGTCTGGCTGCCAAAATTTTGCTTTATCTACTCAAGTAAACAAATTAATTGCAATAGTAGTCTGAAAGATACAACTAGGGGCTCTTTTGTTTAGTGCAGTCGACAGTTTTATAAACCTATTTTTTACTCAATAATCTATGAATCAAGTCTGGAACGCTGCAAAAATTAAGGGCTCAAAGATTTTCATGCGAGAAAAGCCGATAGAATTGCTCATATGCTTGACCAAAGGTAATTTAAATGAGAAATACCCGTCTATGCTTGCTAAGGATTCAAAGTGCACCTACAGTCACACAGTGCACCTGCTCCAAAGAATGGAGAAAACAGACCTAGTAAAATTTGAGAAAAAGGGGCGGCTGAAAATTGTGACCTTGACCAAGAAGGGCCAGGAAATAACAGAACTAATGGAGTCTTTGGCAAAATCGTTTGGCAAGTAATTGCTAAAATGGAGGCAAAAAAATGGTAGAAGGATACTGTGTAAAATGCAAAGCAAAAAGGGAGATTAAGGATCCTAAAAATACAACCATAAAGGGCAGATCCGGCACAAGGCCAGCAGTAAAGGGAACTTGCCCTAAGTGCGGAACAGGAATGTTTAGAATCGGCTCTTCTATCTAAGGATAGAAATGTTAGGTTCAACGCATCTCCTTTTTTCTCTTCTTTTGGGCTCTTTTTATTTTAATTATTTAAAACCTGATTCTATTATAGCAAAACTCGTCTTTGCCTCTTTGCTGCTGATAGGGACATCCTTGCCAGACATAGACTTGAAACTCCCAGTAAAGCACAGGGGAATTTTCCACACCATCTGGCCAGTCGTAATAATACTGATAGCAAATTTCTTCCTTTCCCAGTACATCCCATTCTCAATAGCAGCGCTCGCCTTCGGCTATGGAGTTCACATAGCAACTGATGCCCTGACACCGCGGGGAGTCTCACCAATCTGGCCTCTGCACAAGCAGCGCATCAGAGGCCCCATTAGAACAGGTTCGATGCTTGAATTGGGAATTGCGTCTGCAGTCCTTGTGGCAATACTAGTACTCTGAATCCAGTTTTCCGGCGTATTCCTTCACCCTTTCCACTGAAGGCTTTACGAGAAATTCATGTATGTAAGAGTCAATAATTGGTTTTATGGCGCCGAATTCTGTTACCCTGTAACCTTCTGGAAGCTTTTCGACAATCTTTAGCTCCCTCAATCTCCGCAATTGGCGCCTGACATTCGGCGCAGAAGCCCCTGCCTTTCCTTTGAGGCTTTCCAAAAAGTTTGGTATGTCTAAAATCTTTTTTTCCTTCTTTGCCAGCAAAATGGAATGCATGATATCAACAATTATATCCCTGCTTTCGCCAGGGTTCAGCAGGCCTACAGAGAGAAGAAATTTCTTTACCAGTTCCCTGCCTTCCAAACTGTGCGGCGCCTCATATTTGCGTAGGGTTATCTCTTGCAACGGCAAATCTTTCAAAGCTTTCTTGGCGGCAGCCATCGAATAGATTATAAAGTCAGGCTTAAAATAACTTCTTATGCTGGAAAAGTTATCTTATGTCAGGAAAAAGTTGTTTGCGCCTTTTCTCGTAAATG
>DATEUM010000076.1:0-3112 GCA_035283085.1 Candidatus Nanoarchaeia archaeon | reverse complement strand
GGAAGCAAAGGAACTTGGATATCCTGCCATAATTGAAAATTCCACTCCAGAGGACAGCTGGCGCCTGTCATACAGTGTCTACGCCTTTGATCTCACTAATGTTACGACTTGCAGGTATGGCAACGCCGTAACATTATGCAGGGGGCTTGACACCCTCAACATAACAGCCAACACAACTCGTGATAACAATACGAGAGTAGAGCTGACGCTATTCTTTCCGCTCACAGTGGCAAATGTAACATCAAACACTCTCGATAATAGGGACAGAAATTTGACGAGCCAAAGCAGCGCGGGAACTGAAATCTCTGCAGTTATGAACATAAATGTCACAGACCAGGACATTGTTAACATTACTACATTTGGCGCCAGGCCAGAGCTTGTTTTTGTCAAGAAATCATTCATCGACAGCACACAAAATATTACATTCCTGCTTGGAAATGTTTCCATGGCGGATGAATTTGGGGCGCTGACAGTGGAGCAGCGCGGCCTTTGCACAAAGAGGACAAAAGCTGCAATAAATCTCACATCAGAATTGGCGCTGGCAGATTTCGAGCTGGCAGCATGGTGATAAAAACGGCATACGAACTTGGACTGGTGTTAAGTCTCAACATAGGGGCTGCTCGAGAGCTCGTGTCTCAAAGTAAGGGCTGCTTGGCTAATTTGCTTCTGCAAGGCCTGATGATGAGAGATATCTCCAGGAGTAATAAAAGATGAACAAAAAAGGAATGTTCTTTTGGCTGGAAATGATGATATTAGTAATACTTCTCGTAGTCGTTTTTGTCTCATTGCCAAGGTCTTCTGACAATTTCCTCAACAGCAAGGACATCGAGGACCTGGAAAATCTGGGCTTCAATGCGCTAAGGGGCCTGGATAATGCAAAAGTTCTGGACACTTTCACTAACGACACGAATTTCACCAGGTCTAATTTTACTGCACTTTCTGTCTACATCAAAAACAGCCTGCCTGGGACTGTGGATGTTAAATTGGAATATTTCAACGGCACCGGCTGCCTTGCCGAAAATGGAACCTTTTTGGCGAGATGCGGCAATTTCACAAGGGCGGGAGAAATTACAAGGGCTGAATACACCATGGCTCGCATTGTTAATGCAACAACAGCGCATTTGTATCTTGGGAGGCTGTTCTAATGGAAAGAGGCCAATTCTA
This sequence comes from Candidatus Nanoarchaeia archaeon, assembly GCA_035283085.1. Lineage (GTDB taxonomy): Archaea > Nanobdellota > Nanobdellia > UBA10117 > UBA10117 > DATEUM01. The sequence goes on along the minus strand of DATEUM010000076.1, from coordinate 1,948 downwards.
TTTGATTTCACTGACTTTTTCAGCAATAGTTATGCTGGCACTGCTGACATTTGTCTTGTTTGTTGAATTCGGCTCTACATCAATCCGGCAAGAGGTTCCTGATGAGTTTGAAGATTTCCTGAACGCTATCGAGCAGAGAAACCAGTGGGTAGAAGGATATTGGTTTGACTTGCGATGGAAATCAAGAACTTTTGTGAACTTCACGACCGGCCCGATAGTAAGCGCAAACCTTGAAGTAGACACGGGAATTCCGGCTACAGGACTGGACGGGGACTGCGGCTTCATAAGATTGTTCAACAGAACTAATGAGGGAAAACTCACTGCAGTAACATTTACATCTGTAAGCAGCACAACACCGCCCTGTACGGTAACTTTCAACTATTTCTTCGGCTCTGCATACGAAATTTACTGGAACACAACAGTATCACCGGGAGGAGCGCCTAACATTGGAACTGGAAACCTGCAATCTCCGCAAATCAAAAGGATAGAGCAGCGGCCTTTGGAAGGCATCTGCTCACAACTGCCAAACAGATTGCAAAAGCATGGCATAAACCTTACTTGCTCTGGAACGCCTCTGCAAAACTCTTATAACTATTCTGTCAGCTACAAGGAAAAGGATTTCGGGTTTGCAGGTAACATATCATAATAATGGAAGTTTCACAGCTTGATTTGCCGACTAAAGTCAAGGACATCTTAGAAAAAGACGTACAGAAACTAAATCCTGTACAGCTGGCCGCGCTTGGGGCGGGCCTGCTCGACCTGAAAAGTTCTTTCGTCATCTCCAGCCCTACTGCATCAGGCAAGACGTTGATTGCTGAAATGCTTATGGTAAAGACGATACTGGAAAAAAAGACGAAAGCTTTGTACATCGTCCCCCTTCGCGCTCTGGCCAATGAAAAATTTGCAAGGTTCAAGGAAAAATACGAGCCACTGGGAATAAAAGTTGCCATTTCCACAGGGGACCTTGACTCTGGTGACATGTGGCTGTCCAATTATGACTTGATTGTATTGACATCAGAAAAAACCGACTCCTTATTGAGGCATGATTCGCCATTCCTGCAGCAAGTCGGCGCCGCCGTTGTTGACGAATGCCATTTGATAACGGATGCGAGCAGAGGGCCAACATTAGAAGTTGCGGTTACAAGGTTGAGACAGCTGAATCCTTCACTATTGTTGCTGTTCTTGTCGGCGACGATAGCAAATGCAGAGGAACTTGCCGCCTGGATTTCAGCGAGACTTGTAAAGAGCGAGTGGAGGCCAGTGAAATTATACGAGGGAATTTATTACGACAGCAAAGTGCTGTTTGAAGACAAGCCACAGATAGATTTGGACGGCGATGAGGCTGCCGAAGTTGAAGTTGCAAAGAAAACTGTTGCGGAAAACAAGCAGGCAATAATTTTCGCTTCCAGCAGGAGAAACGCCGAAGCCATAGCGGAGAGGTGCGCCGAAAGCTTGAGGAAAAGTCTGACTGAAAAAGAAGCCGCAGTACTTTTGGGGTTGTCTAAGGAGGCATCATCTTCATTGGAGAGCGCAACTCCGCAATGCAAAAAGCTTGCTTCTTGCATAGAGTCGGGCGTGGCGTTCCATCACGCAGGGCTTGTTTCAAAGCAAAGGGTGCTGATAGAAAACTCTTTCAGAAACAAAATAATAAAGATAATTGCGGCCACGCCTACCCTGGCTGCTGGTGTCGACCTTCCAGCATACAGGGTAATGATAAGGGACGCAAGAAGATATTATCCTGGGGCGGGTTTTGTCTTCATTCCTGTCCTTGAGTATGAGCAAATGCGGGGCAGGGCGGGCAGGCCACGCTACGACAAGGAGGGCGAATCCATTCTTCTCGCCAGGTCGGAAAGTGAGGCTCGCGAACTGTATAACAGGTTTGTCCTTGGAGAGCCAGAAATGATCACGAGCAAACTTGCAGTAGAGCCTGTGCTACGCGCGCACGTGC
>DATEUM010000075.1:0-6071 GCA_035283085.1 Candidatus Nanoarchaeia archaeon | reverse complement strand
ATTGCGGTATCTGCTGTAGAGACAGAGAATGAACTGCTAAACTTTTTTTCAAAAACATTCTGGGGTTTCCAGTACAAGGATATTGAAGTTATGAAAGAAAAACTCCATAAGATACTGAAGAGCCTGGAGAAATGGAATTTCATCAAATTTACTGATGAAAATTATTCCGCGACAAAGCTTGGCAAGCGCATTTCTGAACTTTACATAGACCCGCTTACCGCCCACCACATACTCGTTGCGATGGAGAAATTCAGTGCTAATGAATTTGGCTTGCTGCAGCTGATTTCTGACACTGCTGAACTGTCGCCAGCACTGAGGGTAAGGAAGAAGGATTATGATACTATTATTGAAGAGCTGGCAAAAAAAGACGGCAGGCTGATGTGCGAAGTGCCAAAGGAATGGGAGCTCGAGTATGAAGATTTCCTTGACTCTTTCAAGACTTCCCTGGCATTCACAGACTGGACTTCTGAATATACAGAGGACTTGCTGTACAGGAAATATTCCGTTACTCCTGGGGAGCTTCACGGCAAATTGGAGATTGCAGACTGGCTTCTCTACGGCACAGAAGAGCTCGCTACTATTATTGGAAAGCCTGAAGCCGCGAGCCTGTGCAGGAAATTAAGGGTTAGGATGAAATACGGCATAAAAGAAGAGCTGCTGCCGCTCATAAAACTAAAAAATATTGGAAGAATAAGGGCGAGGGCCCTTTGCAACAACAATTACAGAACACTGGCAGATCTCAGGAAAGCTGACTTGCAAGTGTTATCTCTAATACTCGGAGTGAAAGTGGCTGAGTCTGTCAAAGAACAACTCGGTGGAACTGCTGACTTGGGTTAAGTCTCAAGTCTTGGGCTGCTTCAAGGGACGCTTTGCTTTTTGTTGAGAGATTTCCTCAGTAGCAACAGTTAATGGGGCCGCCCAGATTTGAACTGGGATTTCACAGTTTTTCTTCGCAAACAAGTTGCCTTGTTGCGACCCGAACCATGAGTACTAACCAAGTTATACTACGGCCCCTAAATTTTTCTGGCAAATACTATGAATGCCGTAAAAGATAAAAAGCTGTGCTCTGGCCTTGCTACTTTTCCATCAACTTTCCAAGGCCTTTCCATTGTTTCAGTAACTTTGGTCAAAGTTAATTTGGCCTTTTGGATTTCATTCACTGCTTTAATTACTTGAGTAATCTGCGGGCAATAAACTGCAAGATAGCCTCCTGGTTTGAGAGCTTTCTCAGCATGCTTTATTGCCTTGTAAGAGTCCTGCAAATCCAGGCATACAAGATCTGCATTCCTTTCAGAGATTCCCCTGGTAACATCCTTACTTTTGATTTTGATGTTTGCAAAACCGAAGTTATCAAAATTCTTCTGTGATAATTCGGCAAACTCTTTCCTGCTTTCATATGTTATTACTTTTCCTTCTTTTCCTACTACATTAGCGAGCTGCATTGCTAGCCAGCCTGAGCCAGCGCCTGCATCTACAACAATATTTCCATTTCCGAGCCCGGTGTTTGCAACAATTGCCCCAAAATCCTTAGGAAGGATTGTGGCGGGGCCTCGCTTGCTTTTCTTTAATATATCCAGAATATTGGGCTGGGCCATTGTGTGGCAGAGCATAGATAGGTTTTAAAATTTGCCTTACAGCACTTTGTGATGCTGGACGCGTTTGTGAAGCTTCAGGAACGAAAATACAAGCAATTAGTCGCTCTAACTCTCATCATGCTGCTGGTTTTTAGCGGCGTTCTCATTTTCAACAAAGTAAGGACTGGCGAATTTATAACAAAAGATGTCTCACTAAGTGGCGGCCTTCTCATAACCATTCAAACAGGTGAGGAATTTGATTTGCAGGAATTGCAAACTGCTCTGAGTGCAGAGCTTGAAGCCTCAGTTTCTGCAAAACAGCTGCAGGCTCTCGGCGGTTCTGTTATTGGGTACAGCTTTACGATGCCGCAAGAAGTCGGCAGCGAGGTTGCCTTGGAGGCCATAAGAGCGGTGACAGGCTTGGATTTGGAATCTGGCAGTTACACTATAGAAGAAGTCAGCTCTGGATTGAGCGAAACTTTCTGGCAGAATACCCTGCTCGCCATGGGCATTGCATTCTTTGCGATGTCGATTGCAATTTTGATTTTCTTCCGCCTGCTAATACCTTCTCTTGCAGTTATTCTGGCCGGCGCTTCAGACTTAATAGGGACTCTGGCTCTGATGAACTTGCTGGGAATTGAATTATCTATTGCTGGTGTCGCAGCCTTGCTAATGGTCATTGGCTATTCTGTTGACACTGATGTACTGCTTACCGCAAGATTCCTGAAATCAAAGGAGCAGGAACCTTCTGAAAGATTAAAATCGGCACTCAAGACCGGCTTGACCATGCAGCTGACTGCAATTGCTGCCATGGCTGTCCTGTACATTGTAAGCCCTGCCGAAGTTCTCAAGCAGATTGCTGCGATTTTGATACTTGGCCTGATACTTGACGCACCGAACACTTGGATACAAAATGCAGGCATAATGCGCTGGTATTTGGAGTATAAGGAGAAAAAACAACATGTCAAAGCTTAAAGAAATATTAACATCATGGCGGGTACTTGTACTTATATTATTTCTAATTGGTTCGCTTGTTGCTGTCAACCCTAAATTTGGCGAGTCAGATGGCGTTGAAATTTCCTCTGTTCTCGGCAATACTAGTGCTGAGGTAAACGGATTGCAGCCAGGTTTCATAATAACCGCAGTAAATGGCAATCCTGTAAAGGATGTTGCTGGCTATGATTCTGCAGTTTCATCTGTAAAATCTGGAGATTTAGTAAGGCTTTCTACAGACAATGGCGATTACAGCTTTCTGGCAGAGGAGCAAAATAATGTTACTGTATTGGGAGTTGAAGTCAAGGAAGTTCCAAAATCAAATCTGCGGCAAGGTCTTGACTTAGTGGGTGGCGTCCGCGTTTTGTTGAAACCTGCTGAAGATGTAACCGTACAGCAGATGTCTGACATCATAGACATAACCCAAAAAAGGCTTAATGCCTTCGGCTTGTCTGATATATCTGTAAGGCAGATTAACGACTTGCGGGGAAACAGGTTTTTGCAGGTTGAAATTGCCGGCACTACCGAACAACAGGCAGTAAAGTTAGTTGCGCAACAGGGAAAATTTGAAGCTAAAATCGGCAATGACACTGTATTTGTTGGCGGCGAGGATATAAAACAGGTATGCAGGTCTGCGGACTGCGCTTTTGTACAGAGCTGCAATCCTAATGCAGACAATGAATGGAGTTGCCAATACCAATTCAGGGTTGATGTTTCTCCGGAAAGCGCAAGAAAACATTCGGAAATCACTTCACAACTAGGCACAGTAAATGTCAACGGCAATATTTACCTGGAAAAGCAATTGGATTTGTACCTGGATGATATTTTAGTGGAGTCGTTGTACATATCTGAATCGTTAAAGGGTATAGATGCGACAAGCTTTATCATACAAGGCCCGGGCGTAGGTGCTACAGAAGAACTTGCGCTGCAGGATGCCCTTGCTGGCATGAAGGAAATGCAGACCGTGCTGATAACCGGAGCCCTGCCCGTAAAACTAGAAATCGTGAAGACTGATGTAATATCGCCGACACTGGGCGAACATTTCCTTAGCACAGCACTGCTGGCTATTTTTGGCGCGATTGCTGCAGTAGGAATAATTATTTTTGCCCGTTATAGGAATGTCAAGATTGCATCTGCAGTCCTGCTGACTGGACTATCAGAAGTTTTCATAATATTCGGAGTTGCGGCACTGATAAAATGGAATCTCGACCTGGCTGCTATTGCTGCCATAATTGCGACTGTCGGAACAGGCGTGGATGCCCAGATTGTAATAGCGGACGAAACAATATCAGGAGAAAAAGCACAGAGAGGCTGGAAAGAGCGCATGAAGCGCGCCTTCTTCGTGATATTTGGCTCTTACGCAACTGTAATTGCAGCCATGCTGCCGCTCTGGGCTTTGGGCAGCACTATGCTGAAGGGATTTGCAATAATAACAATACTGGGGGTTTCCATAGGAGTCTTTGTAACAAGGCCTGCCTTTGCCAAGATGATGGAAGCCATGATGAAATAATAGACTTCCTCTGCTAGTTATATCTCTAAGCACAAGGGCTGGCTTTTACTTGCCTTTTCTGGGCTTGAGACCTAACATTCCGTAGTCGTTTCTGCTTGGCATTTATAGAGAGTCAAATAATAGAGTAAATTTTTAAACCCCCTAATGCTATAAAATTTGGCCACATGGTTCTAGAAGAAATAGTGCATGCGACAACTGCAGAGAAAAAGCCTATTGTGATTTTGCCGATAGCCTTCATCTATGCCACGATTGCGATGTTCGTGGCGCTGTGGATATTCCCTTCTGCAGCAGCCATAGTCTCTGTTTTCCTCATTACGCTTGCTGTCATGCCCTTATTCATTGAGGTAATACTTTTTGAAAAGCAAAAGGAAGAGTCTGACAAGAGCTACTTGAGGCAAATCCTAATCCCTAATATAAAATTCGGACAAGGAAAAGACAAGCTGCTGAGCTTTTTTGTTTACTTGTTTCTAGGATTGGCGCTGGCAACAACGATGTGGTTTGTTGTCCTTCCAAGCAGCATGATTAACGACCTTTTCCAGATACAGCTCAACACAATCAGGGAAATAAATTTAGCGCTGTCAGGCGCTGCCGTATCGCCGAGCTTCTTTGGCGCGATTCTTGCCAATAACATAAAAGTCCTGGCGTTTTCGGTTTTGTTTTCCTTTATCTACGGCGCTGGCGCAATCTTCATCCTAGCGTGGAACGCTTCAGTAATTGGAGTTGCGATGGGCGATACCATAAGAAGCAGCCTGACGGCAGCCAGCAGTGTTACTGGATCTGCCAGCTTTGCTTTCTATGCCAGCACTATATCTGCAGGATTATTGCGGTTTTTGGTGCACGGCGTGCCCGAAGTGCTTGCTTATTTCATCGGCGCACTGGCAGGAGGCATGCTCTCTATAGCCGTCCTGAAACAGGAATTCACTTCAGAAAAATTTACAAAAACAATCAAGGATATGGGCGGCCTGGTGCTGGTTGCAATAGGGCTGTTAATCATATCAGCCGTAATAGAAATTGTGATATCCCCGAACCTCGGCTAGAGCACCATTGACTGATCCGAACTAGTTCGGATGTCCAATCGAGCGAAGCTCGATGGAGCAGCGAATTTATTCGCTCGCTTCCGCAAAATTTGATTTTGCTAGGTCTTGCACAACTCATATTACTGTCGCTCACTCTGGGTCGAGACTTAACCCTTCGTGAGGTAAGAGTCGGCTGAGGCAAATCATTTTTAAATCTATCCTTAAACTGCAGTGGTGATGGTTGAGGCTCAACAAATCAAGCTTAATCTCCCAAAATTTGAAAACAAGAAATTGCTATACTTGCTTGGCCTGATACCGATATTTTTCATTGCCCTTTACATAAGAACCAGAAACCTTGGTTTGCTGCAAGGCAAGTACCTGATAGAACTTGACAGCTATTTCTTTTTCCGCTATTCTAAAATGCTGTTCGAGCAAGGCTCTGTTCCAGCAATAGATTTCATGCGTTATGTTCCTGTCGGGCACCAGACTGAAAGCCTTTTGTTTTTCCCTAAAACAATGGTGTTCTTCTACAAAATAGCCCACGCAATTTTCCCAAACCTTTCGCAGATAGAGTGGCACATAATATACCCGCCAGTAATAACTGTCATAAGCCTGGTGTTTTTCTTCCTCTTCATCAAGGAGCTTTTTGGTTACAAGACGGCATTTTTCTCGACTGCATTTCTTGCAGTAATACCTGCATACTTGCAGAGAACGGGAGCAGGATTTGCAGACCACGAGGCAGTTGCTATGCTGTGGATGTTCCTTTCCCTATGGCTGTTTGTGCTGGCCTGGAAATCCGGCAATTTGAAAAAATTACTTCCATTGACAGCCCTTTCTGGAATATTTGCTGGAATGATGGCTGGAACCTGGGGTGGCTACTTGTTTTTATCGTCTGGCGTGTCCCTTTTTGTCGTAGCATACGCAGTGCTGAATCCAGATTTCGATAGGAAATATTTCTTGCAGTTCCTTGTCTGGGCA
>DATEUM010000074.1:0-2506 GCA_035283085.1 Candidatus Nanoarchaeia archaeon | reverse complement strand
ACAGCCCAGGAAATAGAGCTCCTGGTGCGGAACATAAAAATGGAAATTACTGGCGACCCGACAGAATTGTATGAGGTTTCACAGCACAAGAGGCTGCCAAGAGTTGAGACTGATACGATAAGGGGCGGCATGGCGCTCGTCCTTACAGAAGGCCCCTCGCTTAAGGCAGAGAAAGTATGGAAGCAGCTGCAAAAATGGGGCAAGGATTTTGGGCTGGACAACTGGGACTGGCTTAAAGCATACATAGAGTTGAAACACAACACGCACAGCACAAAAACCACGCCAGAGGAAAAAGTTTCTCCTATTGATTCTTACCTTACTGACATCGTCGCGGGCAGGCCCGTCTTGAGCTATCCTATGGTAAAGGGCGGCTTCCGCATCAGGTATGGCAGGAGCAGGTTGACAGGCCTTGCAGCGACAGCGATACATCCCGCAACAATGGCGGTCCTTAATGATTATTTGGCTGCAGGCACGCAAGTCAAGACAGAAAGGCCTGGCAAGGCAACAGTTTTAACAATTTGCGACGCAATTGACGGGCCGATAGTCAGGATGGAGGATGGCTCCGTGCTGCAGCTCAGCGATTATGCCAAAGCAAAATCTGTCAGGAACAAGATTTCCGAAATTCTTTTCCTTGGCGACATACTGATAAGCTATGGTGATTTTTCAGAGTCAGGCCAGAGGCTCGTGCCCGCCGGCTATTGCGAAGAGTGGTGGGCCTTGGATGTTGAAAAGCTGACAGGCAATAAGGCTCCGATACTACTGAGTGCAAAAGAAGCCACAGATTTTGCGGAGCAGACCAAAACACCCCTGCATCCGAAGTGGACTTATTTCTGGAAAGACATAACAAAAGAGCAGTTTGATGTTTTGTTCAACTGGATACAGAAGTTAAACAACAATACCTTGCCCTTGGAGGAATACCCCAAAAGGCTGCTCGAGTTGATAGGCTGCCCCCACAGCGTAAATGACGACTCAGTAATTTTAGCCGGCGAAGAAATTGCCGTATTGAAGTATCTCTTATGCAACAAAAACAGCAACTACTCCGGCAGCAACGGCTTGGAGTGCATAAATTCAATTTCTCCAATAACAGTCAGGGATAAAGCAGGGACATATATCGGCACAAGGATGGGCCGGCCCGAAAAAGCGAAAATCCGGGCTCTGAAAGGCGCGCCTGCAGGGCTTTTTCCCATAGGAAAGGAAGGCGGCCGCTTCAGGAGCCTGAACGAGGCTTCTGCAAACAATAAAATCACATCTGATTTTCCAATTTTCAACTGCATGAAATGCAATAAGATTACAATTTATCCCAGCTGCGAAGTTTGCGGCGAAAAGACAGAGCTCTGGCGCCTCTGCCCTATGTGCAAAAGGAAAACCAAGAAGCTGAAATGCCACACAGACACACTGGCTTACGAGAGGCGCAGCATAGAACCGAACTATTACATCCAGTCCGCCCTGGGCAAGCTGCAGATGCATGATTTGCCACAGTTAGTGAAAGGCGTAAAGGGGACTTGGAACAAGGACCACATATTAGAAAATGCCGCCAAGGTAATTCTCAGGGCAAAGCACAAATTGACTGCGAACAAGGACGGCACTATAAGGTTTGATGCGATACAACTACCGATAACACATTTCAAGCCATTTGAAATAGGGGCTTCAATAGAAAAGCTAAAGTCCCTTGGCTACTCTGAGGATATTCATAACAAGCCCCTCGAGAATGAGAATCAAATCCTGGAAATAAAACCGCAGGACGTCCTGCTCCCAATATGCCCGACAAGCCCAGACGAATCTGCGGCAGATATTTTTATCCGCACTGCAAACTTTGTTGACGAGCTGCTGGAAAAATTCTATGGCTTGCCTAAATTTTACAATGTCAAAGCCAAGGAAGACCTGATTGGGCAGCTGATGATAGGCCTCGCGCCCCACACGTCCTGCGGCATTACTGCAAGAGTAATAGGATTTTCACAGGCACAGGCAATCTATGCGCATCCTTACCTGCACGCAGCAATGAGGCGAAACTGCGATGGAGATGAAACTTGCGTAATGCTCGCCTTGGACGCCTTCCTTAATTTTTCCCGGCAGTTCTTGCCTGACAGGCGCGGCGGAAGAAGCATGGACGCGCCCCTTGTTCTTACAACTTTATTGGTGCCGGAGGAAGTTGATACCGAAGCGCACGGCCTTGACACTGCATTTTCATACCCCTTAGAATTTTATCTTGCAACACAAGAGTACAAATACGCCTGGGAAGTCAAAGTCGAGCAGGTCAAGGATAGGTTAAGGAAAGAGTCGCAGTATGAAGGCTTAGGGTTTACCCATGACACCACTGACATGAACGCCGGCGTTTTGTGCTCTGCTTACAAGACATTGCCCACAATGTTTGAAAAGCTGGCCGGGCAGCTTGAGTTGGCATCAAAAATCCGCGCAGTGAAAGTAGAAGATGTCGCAACATTAGTGATTGACAAGCATTTCCTCCGTGACATTAAGGGGAACCTTAGAGGATTCACGACACAAGAGT
>DATEUM010000073.1:0-7118 GCA_035283085.1 Candidatus Nanoarchaeia archaeon | reverse complement strand
AAGGCTACGCAAGGGTTGTTCTGGGAAAAGAATACGTTGCAAAAATCGACGGGGAGCTGAGTACGAATGGGCAGATGGTCTTCGCGCTCGAAGAAGGCGGCGAGGTAAAGGCGCCCAAAGCAACACAAAAGAAGGCGTATCAGCTGCCTTCGGGCAAGTTCCATCTTGTTGAGCAGGACTCGCCGGCAAAGGCATACGAAATTTTTGCCAATCATGTCAATTCCAAAGTACCCGGTTTTTGTGTTACGCATCTGCATCCAGACATAATAAAAAGGGAAATGGGCACGGACGCTTTTGAAATTCTTTACCTGTCAGACGAGCAGGATATGAAAGCTGCCGGCGCCATATCCCCGAAAAGGATGAAGTTTGAAATTTCCCAGAGAATCAGCAAGTTCCTTGCCGAAAGGGAGCTGGAAGCACAACCAGGCATACTCTTCATGCCATCCGTTACAAATTTGTACAGATACAACGGCTTTGATGAAGTCTACGAGTTTATCGACAAGACTGCCAAGAAACTGCCAAGGTCAAATTCCTACGGTTTGATGCATATCAAGCCAGGCAGTTTCCTTGAAACAGAAGCGAAGCAGCTCAAAGATGTCATAGGAGGCTGACGATGGCGACCCCTTCTGTTGGCGTTGGTCTGGAAAAATATCTCTCACAGCCAGGCGCGACTTTTGTTGCTGTTGAGGCTGGCGCGGATACAAAGCCCCTGCAGGATTTGGAAGCAAAAGCGCGAGAGCAAGGCTATGTTATCTTGAAAGCCGCAGCCAGCAGGAATGGCCCAACGTATGTTTTTGAGCATGCTTTCCATGACGCTTCGCAAAAGCCAGAATACAAAGAAATTTCTGGCAGATTACAGCAATATGCGGAAGACTTGCAGATAAGCCCTCCGATAAAACTTCAAACAGCATTTGTCATTTCGCCAAGCGGCCTGCAAGCCGCCAAAGCAGATGCTGCCGGCACAAACATAGGCGGGGAAATCTACACTAGCATGCTCGATGCAGTTTCAAATTTTATGCGCGATTCATTGGGCAAGGAAGGGCCGCACGAAAGGCACCAGCTCGGCAATTCTACAGTAGAGATGTATTCAGGCCCCAACTTCACCCTTGTCGGAGTTTACGAAGGGGATGTGGATAAAAATTTCAAGGGGGATTTGCAAAAATTGCATTGCAAAATAGATGAAAAATTTGGTAACCAATTGAAAGATTGGGATGGTGTAGTGATTCCAGATGTTGAAAATACGATTAAAGAAAATCTTTTCGACACTGGAAAATACGCTGGCGAGCACGATGTTGACACCCTCAAAAGATTGTGCGAGCAGAGGCGCTGGAGAGCGCTGAAGGCCCTTGAAAATGTTGCTAGGGAAAAGGAAGGAAAGGTCCTTGTTTACCTGGACGGCCTTGATGCCGCAGATGCTGCTACCTTGCAAGATATAAGGTTGGCTGCGAGAAGCGCCAACCACGATAATTTTACATTTATAGGAACTTATCACACTGACAGCGTCAAAGACGAACTTTACAATAAAGACTTGCAAAGAATCGTTGAAAATCTTAAATGCGATAATATCGCGGAAAGACACGAGATTAAGTCTCCTCGATCTATATACGAATTAATACCCGAATTGGATGCTAATGCCAAGAAAATTTTGCAATTGTCAGCCATAGGGCTGAGAGGGAAGGCTCTAAGGAAAGCGAGCGGCATGCGCAGCCAAGATTATGTTGATGCTTATTTGACCCTGCAGACAAAACATTTGCTTTTAGACGATAAAGTGGCAAGTGGCAAACTTGCAGATAAACTGGCAAAAGAGATGGTAAACCCGCAGACATATCTTGTTGCAGCTTTGGCCATGGAATCCGAACACAAGGAAGAGTTGCCCAAATTTTCAAGCGTTTTATCAGAACTGTATGAAAAAGCAGGGCAAAATGAAGAGGCTGCGAAGTGGGCAAAGGCTTCTGCAGAAGCTGCTTTTAGAAATGCAAACTTAGCTGGCGCTCTCAATTGGTACAGGAAGCATGTGGATTTGTCGAATAATGGCAAAGAGAAACTTGAAAGCTTGGAAAAGGCTGTTGAGCTAGGATTTTATCAAATTACTGAAGGCTGGAGCGATGTTGAAGCAGATATAAGCAAACTTGAGCAGCTTGCGCTGCAAGAAAATGATGTGAAGAGGCGAGCAGTTGCGAAACTGATGAGAGGCAAAGTTTGCGTATCCGGCATGCGACTCGGCGAGGCCATAGAAGAGCTTGAATCCGCGGGCAAAATTTTTGTCGAACTTGGCGAGAATGATTTGTATGCAAGCTCCCTACTTTCGAAAGGTGTTGCGCTTCTAGCCAAGACGGAAGATCAAAGTCTTACGTTTAATGACGTCTTAAATTATTGTAATGAATCCGTTAAATGTTATGAACAAGTGATAGAGGTGTCCAAAACAACACGTAATATTAAAACACAAATTAAAGCTACAGGTAATATCGGCAGGGTGCATCGAACAATAGGAGATTTGCTTCAAGCTGCCGCCGTCAAAGAAAATCCTGAACTTGCAATTTCTAGTACGATTGTCGAGCCAGCTCTGGAAGAGTATAAATTGGCTGTAAAATGGCTTGAAGATTCTCTTCAGCTCGCCGGAAAAACTTTTGATGATGCAAATAAAATGAAAATTCTCGATAATCTTGCAGCGACCTATAGCTTGTGCAGAAGGCTTGACGAAGCACAAAAAGCAAGCCGTGAATGCATTGCCCTCTCCGAAACAAATAAAGGGGTATTGGCTTCCGTGTATACGACTATGAGCTATATCGCCTTTCTGAAGAACAATGCTGATGGCATAATTGACTGGTGCACAAAAGCGATGCAATTAGCGCAGATATTTGGCGACAAAGAATTTTATAATTCAGCCCGCGCCAATCGCGCGGAAGGCCACATGATGAAAGGTTTAGAAGATATGGAAGGCGTCAACCTTAATTTCAGAACCGCCTCAAACACACTCAAAGAAGCGCTGATAAGACGAAATGTCAAGGAAAAACAAATTCTGAAAGGGAAATAAAATATTTTTTGTCGCCATCTGGCACTCCAGTCACGACTGATACCTTTATTATCTTTACTCTGTAGAGTAAACATCTTTTTATTAATCAGCATCTTCTGAATTTTAACATGGTTATTGACCTAGCAGCAGGGGAAATCATAAGGGTTGGCTGGCCATGGGTAATGCTGGACAACGGCAGCATGGGCGCAATTATCCTGCTTGCTACCGTGCTGATAAACTTTGCAGCAGTCCTTCATTTGCTGAAGAGGAAGATGGACGGCGGCACAAAGGCAACGTGGGCAATCGCAATCCTGCTCGGATGGTTCTTCCCATTCTCCGTATTGGGGGCAGCAGTATACTACATCTACGGCCGGAAGTAAATCAAAAAGTAAATTAAATTTGAAATTACTTTTGCGTCCCACAGCTTTCATTTTGCTTATGATTTTGTAACCAAGCTGAACTAAGCCAGCTTGGTGATGAGAAATTCCTGCAAGAAAATTCTGCAAGGCTTAGTGTTGAGAGATAACAAAATTTTTAGTTGCAAAATTTGTAAAAGTTTTGCAGTGCAATTTTACTTCTCTTTAAATATTTTTTCACTAAAGAGTTATACTGCGAATAACGATATGTTTATATATTACTGGCATTTTAACAACTGTGAGGAGTGGCAAAAATTGGCCTTTAGCAATAATAACAATAGAAAGTTGCTAGCTGTATCTGGAATTCTCATCGTATCAGTATTGCTCTTTAGTTCTATTGCAGTTGCGCAAAGCAGCAATGATGGCGTTTACACTTTTGAAGAATTTCTTGCAGGCCTGAGAACATTCTTCAACAGCATCAGCGGCGGCGCAATCTTCAACATCGGCGACACTTGTGGTGACGGTTCCATCGGCCGTGCAGAACAATGTGACGATGGCAATCTCAATAACGGCGACGGCTGTTCTTCTTCCTGTACTTCTGAATTTGGCGCACAACAATTCCAAGTTTCTGCCTGCACTTCAGCCCCTATAAATATGATTTCCTGGTGGGATGCTGACTCTGTTTCCGGAACAACAGTAACTGATATACAAGATTCGAACCATGGCTCCCTTGTGAATGGCGCAACTACTGCGGCAGGAAAAGTAGGGAATGCTTTCAGCCTTGACGGCGTTGATGATTTTGTATCAGTCCCGCACAGCACTAATCTGGAAACTTCTGACGATGCAGGCCTCACTGTGGATGCCTGGGTTTATTTAGACCCTGCTGTATTACCTACAGGCCGCTACACTTTAGTAGAGAAAACCGATAGGGATTTGACTATATTTTCTCCAACATTAAATCAATTCTACAATCCTGGCTGGGCACTCTTTGTTAGAAATACTTATTTTAGGTTTGAAGTTTGCGGGGACGCGGCGGCAACTTCTGCTTGTACTGTTGCAGTTCAGGTTGTTGGAGCCTTCACCACCGCAGGTTGGCATCACGTTGTTGGAACTTATAATTCTGCAGGCAGGGCTGAGATTTATGTGGATGGTGTTTTCCAGGAAAGCTCTACTCAGGCAGTCAGACCTTATAATAACTCTGCCAATCTAGTCATGGGCAAGGGATTCTCAAATGATTTTGATGAAAGGAGATACTTCCCAGGCAAGATTGATGAGGTTGAAGTCTTCAACAGGGTTCTTTCAGCAACAGAAATATCAAATATATTTAATGCAGGCATTGATGGCAAGTGCAAAGGCGTGGTGGCGGTCTGCGGCAATGGTGCACCAGAGGCTCCAGAGACCTGCGATGATGGCGGCACAGCTTCTGGAGATGGATGTTCATCTACTTGCACTATTGAATCAGGCTACACGTGTACAGGCACGCCTTCTGTTTGTACAACAATAGCTTGCGGCAATGGCGTGCTGCAACTGGGAGAGTTCTGCGATGATGGTAATATTAATAGTGGAGACGGCTGCACATCAACTTGCGCTGTAGAAACTGGCTGGAATTGCAATGGTCTTTCGCCAACAACTTGTACGACCATTTGCAATGACGGTCTAATTAGAGGGACAGAGACTTGCGATGACGGCGGCGGCGAAGGAGGATCACCTGGATGCTCACCAACTTGTACTATAGAACCTGGCTGGTCTTGCACAGGCCAGCCTTCTGTTTGCACTCTCAATTGCGGCAATGGCGTTTTGAACCCTGGAGAAACCTGTGACGATGGCGGACGAATAAGCGGAGATGGCTGCGACTCCTCCTGCAGAATTGAAGTCTGCGGCGACGGTTTTTGTAGTGGACCAGGTGAAAATTCTGCAAACTGTCTGGTAGACTGTCCTATAGAGACAAACCCGCCCACAGTTTCTGCAGTGACCCCGACTAGTGCAATTATAAACCAAGCAAGAAACTTCTCTGCTACATATTCAGACGATAGCGGCGTTTCCAGCTGCACATTTTCTGCTGATAGTATAAATCAAGGTGCGATGTTGCTTAGCAATCCGGGCGGATTTTCAGGAACCGCCAGCAAATCATTTACGTTCACAACTGCAGGAGCCCATACGGCCCAAGTTTCTTGCGTAGACACTAATGGCAATTTAGGCACTGGACCTTTGACAAACATCAATGTTGCTGGTGTTTGCGGCAATGGCTTGACAGAACCTCCAGAGACTTGCGACGACGGCAATACTAATAGTTATGATGGCTGCTCATCAACTTGCCAGGTAGAAGTGCCTGGGGGGACGGTTTGTGGAAATGGCATTTGTGATGTTGGAGAAAGCAATGCGAATTGCCCGGAGGATTGCCTGCTTGCTCCACCAGTAAATATCTGCGGCAATAGCATCATAGAAACTGGCGAGACCTGTGATGATGGCAACACAATAAGCGGAGACGGATGCTCATCTGTTTGCTTGCTTGAAGTTGTTTGCACTGATGCAGACAATGACGGTTTCCGCATGGAAGGCGGCGCCTGCGGCCCTGTTGACTGTGATGATAATGATATTTCAGTTTTCCCGAATGCGCCAGAGCTTTGTGATGCAAAGGACAACCAGTGTCCTGGCGACATTGGCTTTGGGCAGGTTGATGAGAGCTTCGATGTAGGCCAGAGCTGTTCAGCAGGAATTGGTGCCTGCCTAAGGACTGGCACAATACAATGTAATTCATTAACAACAAGCGCTTGTAGCGTAGTTGCTGGAACTCCGACTACAGAGGTTTGCGATAACATAGATAACAATTGCAATAGCGAGACTGATGAAAATGATGTTCTGGCACCAACAACAACTGCAAGCGCGAGAACGCCGTCCTTCGGCGTTTACGATTTGAACTTTATTACGCCTCCATTTGTCAATCAGAATGTCATAATGAAGCTGACTGCTGCAGACAGCCCAAGCCCTGGTGCTTGCGGCCTTAATCAAATATTATACTGTATAGATGCTGCTAACACATGCACTCCAAATATAGTTACTGCCAGTGGTAGTGAATTTATAATTCCTTTCGGAGTACACTATGTCAGATTCCAGGCCACGGACAACAAAGCCCCTCCGAATGTTGAGGCGGTACAGAGCGAATTGATACGTACGGACGGGGAATTTCCAGCAGTTCGAAGTGTGAGCTTAACGCCAGGAATTGTCAGCGGCGCTGCCCAAATCACAGTCAGGAAGACAGTCACAGATGAGTTATCGGGAGTAGCCAGCGTCACCGCAGTACTAAGAGATCCAAGTAACCAGATTGCTGCCACAACATCCCTAACAAACATTGGCGGGAACGATTGGGGCGGAACATTAACACTGTCCCCCTCTGCACCAGACGGCACATATACTGTTTATGATACAGTTTCAGATATTGTTGGAAACACAATCGAAGTCCGCGATGGCACTATAATTGTAGACAATACCGGCCCGACTGTAATTATAACTTCAATCGTGCCGGAATTCGTAAAGCCAAGCGCTAGTGTGACCATAACTGCAGTAGCTTCTGATGCCCTCTCGGGAATATCTTCCCTAACAGCCAGAGATGCGACAATTGGCGAATCACCTACAGCAATGTCATTGATTGGAGGTTCAACAGATCCTGGGCGGGCAAGCACCTGGCAAAGGGTAATTACTGGTGCACTGCCAGAAGGCTTCCACACTGCCGAAGTAACAGCATATGACAA
>DATEUM010000072.1:0-9360 GCA_035283085.1 Candidatus Nanoarchaeia archaeon | reverse complement strand
CCAGCCCCCCGGCTTTTATAGGGGAGAGGTCCTGTGCAATGACGCTTCAAACAATGCAGGCTCGCACAGCTTCACAATGACAATAACGCCTGAAGATGTTGCAGAGCCCGCACCTTCCGCAGAATGCGGCAATGGCTTAATAGACAGCGGGGAGCAGTGCGACACCAGTGCTTTTGGAAGCCTGAGTTGTGATGATTTCGGCTTTGACTCTGGCGCATTGAGATGCAAATCTGACTGCACCGCAGATACGAGCGATTGCGTCTCTGCAGCAGCTGCTGAAAATGGCGCAGTTTCCAGTAATGAAACTTCTGGGCTTCTTGATGTATTTACTGTGCCAGCAACAAGGACGAGCAGTTTTGCTTTATTCGGCATTTCCCTTGCAATATTTTTGGCCCTTGTTGCAACGGCTGTGGGAATTCTTATGGTGAAAAGAACTCCAAAGCCGAAGGCAGAAGGGATGCAGCAGCACATCCAGCAATTGGCGGATTACATAAGGTATGCCACGGTTTCTGGCATGCAGAAAGAGCAGATAGTGCAGGAACTCATGATGAAAAAATGGCCTCCAGAAATAATAAGCGAAGCCTTCAGGCGGGCTGGCCTATCATGATGTGCAACTGCATAGTTGCAGAGCAGATTTTAATTGCAAATGATGAAATCTAGACGTGAGGTAAATCTTATGGTAAGAGAGAGGCTAAGCAGCCATTATGTTGAGAGATTCCAAAATGGAGGACAGCTAGAGAAGCAATGTTGTATCAGCGAAGCTGATACGACCAACACGCCAGCTGGGTTACGGCTGTGGTAGTTGAATCATTGATAAAACCGGAATGGGTCGCAAAAAATCCCGTATATTCCTTGTATCTCGGCATAACACTCGCTTTTATCGGAACTTCCATAGGGCTTTTTGTTTTTCCAGACCAGGCTTCATTTGCAGGATTGCTTTTCATAACAATAGCAGCAGTTCCATTTCTGCAAAAAGTTGTAGATTTCGAGACGGAAGCAGGGCAGATAATCCAGAACTTCTGGAAAAGGAACAGGAAAACTGCCCTGATATACGGGTTGTTTTTTCTCGGAGTCACACTGACATATCTTATCTGGTCAATCATTTTGCCTAAAGCCGCAGCAGCTTTCTTTTTCGACAGGCAGATTGTTGCTTTATCGCAGCCGACTGTGCTGGGTTTCTTTTCGCAGGCAGCACAGACCTTTTTTGCAATTCTCATAAATAATTTGAAAGTCCTTGCACTTGTTTTGTTGTTATCATTCATCTACGGCATGGGCTCTATACTCGTCATAGCTTGGAACGCCTCTGTGCTCGGAGTTTTTATTGGAAGCTTTGGCAGCTACATAGGCTTTGCAGAATTCATACCGCATACTTCCCTGGAATTCACAGGGTTTTTCTTTGCCGCGATGGCAGGAGGCCTCTTGTCAATGGCGTTTGACCACAACAGGACAGAATTCGGCTCTGATAAATTTTACCAGGCGATAGAGGACTCATCAGCGCTATTTATCCTCGGAGTGATATTGATTGCCGCAGCGGCTCTTGTGGAAATAAGGTTGTTCTAGCTGATTTGAATCTCCAACATTATGCATAGCAGAAATTTTAGAATTTACAAAGGAAAACCTTATATAGTCACAATATAGAAGCTAAATATGGTTAGAGAGCAAATTGTTAGCCTAGGCAAGTTAGAATCCTTAATCGGAAAACCGGCTAAGAGAAACACGTATTTGAAAAGTTGCTTAGGGTTAACAAATGAAGATTTGGCTGAAATAAGATCAGGCCCGCTTGAAGATAGAATAAAAAAAGCAGCATTAGCAGTATACACTGCTACTGGCGATAGAACTCACATAACTTTCTATACAGTTGCAGCCTTAGCTTATGACCGTTGGGATAGTGGTGTTCATGGTCAAAATTTAGGGCGAGTATTTCGTGGAGTATATGGTCAAGAATCTGCAGAATTCGCAAAGAGAGGAGTAAAAATTCCTCTTGTAGAATTCCTGCGAGCAGAAGTTACTGGTCAAAAAATTCCATTAGTAAAAGAAATGCGTGTTTGGGAAGGTATAGAGCCTAGTAATGCAGATTTTCTCAGGTCTGTAAAAATACCAACTGATACTAAAACTAGAAAAGTTTCGCAAGTTGTAGGATACATATTTGGTGACGGTATTCTAAATGTTCAAAAGAAAGATGACCGTAATGTTCTAGTTATGTCTGGCAACAAAGATGACTGGCCATTTTACAAGCAAGTTTTGAAGCCAACACTAGAAACCACATTTAACATACCGTTGCCCGTAGACGTATCGAATCATTCAGGAGAATTTCTTGGCAAAGAACGAGATTATGATGATCCTTCAATTCAGATAGGTTCCAAGGCAGTAGTAAGTTGGGCTATGAACGATTTGGGTTTGCCTTTAGGTAAAACTAATGTAAAATTACCTGTAGAACTTTGTGATAGGCAAGGTTTGTTAGAAGGATTGTTAGCTACAATGGGGAATAAATATCAAAAGCATAAAACTTCAAGTAATTTTGTTGTTATAGATCATGACAAAGATTTCATTGGAGAAGTTTATGATTTATCGCGAGAGTTAGACTATAAACCTTCTGAACCACGACATCAGGCAAGGCCCGAAATTGGGTTTAGCCAAGGATCTTGGCGACTCGAATATGGCTGGCAAGATGTACAACAGATGAAATTTATTAATCCTAAACATTTAACTTAGCTAGGCTTGCACGCACTTGCCGCCTGCGCATACACTGCCGAGAGGGCATTCCACTATTTCCTGCTCACAGAATTCAGAGCAGTGCCATTCCCTCAGCTTCAAAGGCGTCCTTATCCCAGTAAGGACACAAGTATCAGAGTATGTTTGCCTGCTATTGTCTTCGCATTCCCCAAAAGTGTCTGTAACAGTTCCGTTGTCAGAGTCTGTGCAGGTGAAAAAGACTGGCTGCCTCAAGCCAAGGATCCCATCGACTACTTGCGAGGCTGAAAATATCATAACAGCAATTATGAGGATAATTGCAGCAGCTGCGAAAAGTATTGCGTATTTCTTCGGGACTTTAGGCAGTATTGTATGGTTTGCCATGCACAAACATTGTGCTGGCGCCTAAAAACTCTTTTGGTATTTTCCAGGAGTCAGCGCCGAGCTCATCTTCCAAGGTCCTTATCTGGCTCGGGTCCAGGCCGTACTGTGCCATTCCAATTGTTTCTGGCACCAGGCTCTCGAACTCAGATTTCTTAAGGTGGCCAAGGATGTTTGCCTTCACCGCAGTCAAGTCAAGCTGCTCGAACTTTACCTTGTTGCCCCTCAAATAACTTACAAGGTCGTCAAAATCATAAAATACCTTCTTGTCCAGCTTTCCATCTGCCATCAAAAGCCTTGCCTGATACGTTATTGTGCCCGGACTTTCACAGCTGTTTGAATAGGCAAGTATCTTTACGGCCTTGATCTTGGGCGTTTCATAAGCCATGTTGTTCCCAAAAAAGGCCGGATAGAAGAGAAGAATAAAAAATGAAGCGGCCCTTTGTGGGGGCCGCAGAACCCACGGTACACACTGATGTGTGTGGAGGTGCTTGTGGGAGAGTGTCATCAGAGCCAACTGAACAAAGAAAAGTAAACTTGGCGCCCCGAAGGGCGCGGTTTACCCCCTTAAACCAGTTAGTCTTACCTCAGCATGTCTATGCCCAGCTCGTCGCTGAACACAGTGCTCCTTGCAGAGCTGTACACTGGCTTTCCAACGACATACGGGGACTTCACGCCGGCAATTATGGTCATTACCCTTATCTTGCCAGTCATCTTCGGGTCTATTCTTGCTCCCCAGATGACATTCGCGTCTGCGTCCATGTTGGCAGTTATCAGCTGGCCAACCTTTTCAGCCTCGTCCAGAGTCATGTCGTTTCCACCAGTAATGTGTATGATTGCACCTGTGGCGCCGTCATACTTAACATCAAGCAATGGATTGCTCAATGCCCTGTGTACAGATTCCTCAACCCTAGCATCAGTATCAGATTCGCCGAATCCGATTACAGATACAGAGCCTTCGCCTGAGCCAGTCATTACAGATTTGACATCAGCGTAGTCCAGGTTAATCAGTGATGGGACTGCGATGATCTCTACTATGGATTTTATCATGGTAGCCACTATCTCGTTTGCAACTGCAAATGACTGCTGTATGGGCAAATTTCCTGCAATCCTTGAGAGCCTGTTGTTATCTATGACAACTACAGTGTCGGCCACTTGCCTTAATTGCTTCAAGCCATGCTCTGCCTTGTCAATTCTGGATTTTTCAATGTCCCATGGCATAGTTACAACACCGATCACGATAGCGCCCAGGTCCTTTGCGACTTGAGCAACAACCGGAGCTGTTCCGGTGCCTGTGCCTCCTCCCATGCCAGCGCATATGAACGCCATGTCTGCGCCCCTGACTGCTTCCTTTATTTCTGATAAGGCTTCCTTTGCAGCTTCGTGCCCCTTTTCAGGGTGTCCGCCACAGCCAAGTCCGCGCGTCAATTCCTTTCCGAGAAGTATTTTCTTGTCTGCGTTTCGGTTGTCCAAGTGCAGCTTGTCAGTGTTCATCGCAATGACTTCCGCGCCTTTGACGCCCTTGTTGTACAGCCAGTCGGCCATGTTATTTCCGCCGCCGCCGCAACCGATTACTTTTATATTGGCGCTGCCCACCACTAAGTCGTCCTCATTTTTCGTCGCTTGTTGTTTCAAAGCGTCTTGTACAATAAATTCCATAGCCAGTCAGTGGTAAGTCGTTATATAACTCCCCACGTACCTCCTTTCCTTTTTTGGATATTTGTTACATTTATGAAACATCAAATATATAAATAATTGTTTGCTCAAGCATACAAATGCTCTATGAGTTGATTTTTCCAAGTGAACCACACAGGAAATCCATTTGTCTTGCAGGTGAAGCCTATGATAAAGAATTCTGTGAGCTGGTTTTGCAAACCATTGAAAGAGTAGTGTTTTCAATTTTGAAACCAAGATTTCAAATGGAAATTGCCCACAAAAATTTCTTTGCAACACAGTGTACCATTGCAAAGATGGTGAAACTTTTGTTATCGTGAAAAGAAAGTTACAACTGATTATGGAAAAGAACAACTGCCCAATCTGAAAGAATTTCAACTGGGCCTCGCAGCAAAGCTGCTTCGGACTATTGAAATTAAGTTAGCGCTTCCAAAGATTCTACGATTTCACAATCAGCCAAAGAGTCATGTTCAATTTTACCCTTTAGTCTGACTCTCTTGCCGATTATGTCCGACTCTTTTCCTAGCGAATCTATCTGCTTTATGCCTGTCATGCCATAAAGGAATTTCCTTATGTCTGCCTCATCCTTGAAAGTGTCAAGGCTCTGGCCAATGCCAAAGAAATACCTCTTTTCGTCATCGCCAATTATCCATACTCCGATAGTTGCTGGTTCAGCATAGTCATAAAAGTAAAGGGATTTGTCCACAATAGTGCCATAAAGTCCTGGAGGAAGATTAGGATGCTTTCCTTCGGGGCAAAACCAGCAAGGCTTTTCCATAAAATAAATTAAAAGATTAAAAATAAAAGCTTATGCCCTTCTGACCTTTTGCTCAAGCCGCCTAACTGTGCTTTTGACGTCATTAGCTGCGGCGTGTGCTGCCCTGAAGGCCTTCTTGCTGTGTGCAGCAACTACGCTGTCTGCCTGCCGGCCTATCTTCATGGCCTGCTGTTCCATTACCCTGCCCATCTGCTTGGCAATCCTGTTGCTTTCCTGGGAGCTTATTTTGAACTTCCGGAATAGCTTTCGGGTTGCCCTTTTGGCAGCTTTCATGGCAGCGCGCTTGGCAGATGCTGCTGCGCTCCTGCTCACATATACAGCTTTAGCCTTTTTGGCAGCTTTCCTGTGTCTAGCTTTTCTTCTTTTTGCCATGTCATACCCCAAATATTTTAAATGGCAGCCCATACTTAAAGTTAATGGCTGCTTCAGTAGGAGATAAAGTTTCTGTCAAAACAAAAGACTCAGCATATGAGGGGACAGTAATGCCCACCCCAGAGGCTGAGAAAGATGTTCTTACAATAAAACTTCCTTCAGGCTACAACCTGGGAATCAAATTGGGCAAAGGGGTAACTGTCACGAAAACCGGCTCTATAGAAAAACCCAAGGCAATGGCAATCAAAGCTCCAGTCAAAAAGGGCCTTCCCAACATAGTAGTAATCGCAACAGGCGGCACCATCACAAGTAAAGTTGACTATGCTACTGGAGGGGTTTCTCCATTAACAAAGCCTGAAGAGCTTTTCCTGTCTGTGCCTGAGCTGCTTGACATTGTCAATATCAAGAGGATTTCGAGCCCATTTTCAGTCTTCTCAGAAAACATGACTCCAAATGAATGGCAGATTATCGCCAAGGAAGTTGCATCTGCATTAAACGAATCTGATGTTTCAGGGGTAATTGTAACCCACGGCACAGACACCTTGCATTACACAGCCGCAGCTCTATCCTTTATGTTGAAGAATCTCAACAAGCCAGTAGCTCTTGTTGGCGGCCAAAGAAGTTCTGACAGAGGGTCTTTCGATGGTAGCATGAACTTAATTTGTGCAGCACATTACTGCAAGTCACACATTGCAGAAGTCGCGATTGTGATGCATGGAAATTCTTCAGACACTTTCTGCTTGGCAAATCGCGGAACTAATGTTCGCAAGCTCCACACCTCAAGAAGGGATACTTTTAGGCCAATAAACGAATTGCCCCTGGCGAAAATATGGCTAAATGGCAAAGTGGAAATAGTGAACAAAAACCACAAGGATAGAAATGATGAACAAAAAGTTACAGCAGACACAAAATTCGAGGATAAAATTGCCCTGATAAAATTCTTTCCCGGCGCAGACCCTGAAATTCTCCAGCATTTTATCGATAAAAAATACAAAGGCGTAATTATAGAAGCAACAGGCTTGGGCCAGGTTGCAGTCCATACCATCAACAAAAGCAAATCCTGGCTACCAGTAATTAAATCTGCAGTGCAAAAAGGAATTTTTATCGGATTTACGCCGCAGTCAATTTACGGTTCATTAAATCCTTATGTATATTCTTCAGCAAGAGAGCTGCTGAATGCAGGCGTCTGCTACCTGGGGAACATGCTGAGCGAAACAGCATACGTGAAACTGGGCTACGTGCTCGCAAAATCAAAAAACTTGGAAGAAACCAAGGAAATGATGCAGAAAAACATCGCAGGAGAGATTGTTGAGCAAATCCTGCCTGAGACTTTCCTTTACTAATTATTGAATACAAGGTCTTCCTGTGCCAGGGCCGCATCCACCACCACCGCTAACTACATAAACTGCACTGGCACTAGAAGATAAATTGCTAGCTGTATTTCGAAGATTCACGGTAAACGTGTACGAGCCAGACGTTGTATTGCTGAAGGATTTTATACCTTCGTTAGCTAAATAAGTTCGGCCAGGCTTGATGGTTGTTGTTCCTTTATCAATTACGCCAGTAATACCACCTTGTGGAAATTTGTATGTTATTTCTAGCAATGTAGATTGGCAGCCTGCAGAATCAGTATTCTTCAACGCGAAGGTATAGAAGAGTGTTTGGCCAGGGCTTCCTGTTTGTGAAGTTGGTGATATTGTTATAGTTGGCACTCCGCGCGTGCAAGCAGGAGCTTGTATCCCTGTTGGCAATGCTAGCTGTCCTGGCTGAACAACCCTTGAGAATTGTGCTGTCTGGGAAGCACCGCCTATAACTAGTGCTATGACTAAAATTACTGCAATAACGAGGAAAATCTTCGTAGTTGTAGAAAGCCCTTTGGGCTTGCGCTTTTTAGCGGCCATCTAGAGAGAGTTAGTTATTAATAAACTTTACTAACTGACTGAAGCCTCGCTGAAAGAATTTATAAATCAGTCTCGTCAAATTATTATATGGCCAGCTCAAACGACTCTAAGGGTATGAAGCAGTTTTGGGAAGATGACGATTGGGCGCATGAGCATTACGCCGAACTCCAAAAAGCCTATCCAGACCAGTGGATAGCAGTTTATCAGAAAAAAGTCCTGGCCGCATCTAAAGATCCTTCAGAAGCAAACAATAGAGCAAAACAAATCACCAAGGATGCAATCCAGCCAGTCATACTTTTTATTGAAAAGGAGCTGAGAATATATTAGAATACAGTTACGAATTGGAAAAATTGAAGATCCGAAGCTGAAAGAAGTAGTTACAAATGCAAAACCCACAATAAGAATTTTAGGGCACATTAAGTTAAAGATTTTTAAAGAAGATAGAATATTCGAAGCTCTTATCGACACTGGCGCGCACATTTCAGTAATCCCTAAAAAAATTTGGGAGGGCGCTGAGGCAAAAGTGCTGGGTTCTTATGCGATTCGTGGCATCGTCTCTAAAAAAGAATGTGAAGTGCCAGTAAAAATAGGTAAAATAACATTAAAGCTTATTGATAAGACAGGATATGAAACTGAAGAAAAAGAAATTTTGGCTTATCTTGCAGAAACAAATGAGGTTCCGCTCATCTTAGGATTCCGCGATTTGTTAGAAGACTTTAAATTAGTACTTGATGTCAAAACCAAAGAGGCATACTTAGAGGACAAAACCATAGGACTAATTGCACCATCAAACTGGATACTTAAAAGGGACAATCATGCCGGCTAAACTAGACTACGGACAATTAGGGTTAAAGGCAGGTATAGAAGTACATCAACAATTAGCTACAAATAAATTATTTTGTGGTTGCCCCTCCCTTATCAGGCAAGATAATCCCAGTTTCGTCGTCAAACGTGAGTTACGGCCACTAGCAGGGGAGCTCGGTAAAATAGACCCTGCAGCTCTATTCGAAAAGAAAAAAGGCAAATATGCCATTTATGAAGCCTATAGCGATACAAATTGCGAAATTGAACTTGATGAATCGCCTCCAAATTTGATTAATCAAGACGCTCTCGAAACTGCAATTATAGTTGCAAAAATGCTTAATTGTAAATTTCCAGATGTCATACAAGTAATGCGCAAGACTGTAATTGACCTCTCAAATACTAGCGGCTTCCAACGTACAGTCTTGATTGGTACTAATGGATATTTAGAAACAAGTTTTGGAAAAGTTGGCATACAAACAGTAATACTGGAGGAAGATTCAGCTCGCAGAACAGCAGAAACTCCTGAGTCTGTTACATTTAGGCTCGACAGATTAGGAATTCCTCTCGTAGAGATTGCAACTGACCCTGACTGCAAAACTCCAGAACAGGTAAAAGAGGCTGCAGAAAAAATCGGCCTTTTGCTGCGGGCCACAGGGAAAGTCATGCGCGGCCTTGGAACAATAAGGCAGGATGTAAATGTTTCAATCAAAGGACATCCGAGGATTGAAATCAAAGGAGTGCAGGATTTGCGAAATATTC
>DATEUM010000071.1:0-7401 GCA_035283085.1 Candidatus Nanoarchaeia archaeon | reverse complement strand
TGAACTCTGTTCAGATTGTATCTCTCATCATAAGGCCTTGCAGAACCGAGCTGAAAGATTCTTTCAGCGGGGCCCATCTGAACATTGTTCAGATCGGGTTTTGAGCAGCCACTAACTTGAGACTTAACCTAGTCTTAGTCGCAATAAAGTTTACACAGGTGATCCTTGAGGTCTTTTATCTTGACCCTTTTCTGCTTCATATCGTCCCTCATCCTTACCGTAACATCTTTCTTTTTGAGAGAATCGTGGTCTATGGTGATGCAGAATGGAACACCAATCTCATCGGCCCTCCTATACCTCTTCCCTATGCTTCCTGATTCATCATAGAAAGCCTGAAACTCATCTTTCAATTCATCATAGACCTTGACAGATAATTCTGGCAGCTTGTCTTTGCTCACAAGAGGGAAAACAGCGACTTCGATGGGCGCTAATTCTGCAGAGAAGCTGAACCACGAACGTTCAGAATCTTCCTTGTAGAATAAATCAAGCAATGCGAAAATATTCCTGTCAATTCCAAATGATATTTCAAGCACGTGTGGAATAAAACGCTTGTTTTCATAGAAAACTTCCAGTTTTTCCCCTGAAACTTTCTGGTGTGCTGACAAATCGTGATCGCTCCTGTAGTGGCAGCCTGCCACTTCCTTGAATCCGCCCAATGTCTCAAGGTTTAGCTCAACATCAAAATGAATCTTGTTGTAAAAGGCCCTTTCCTTGTCGTGCAGTTCCCGCAATCTTAATTTTTCCCTTGGTATTTCCAGCACATCAAGGTAAAATTTCTGCATCTGCGCCAGATGATACAAATAAAACTTCGGCAGTTTCAATTTTTTATTTGCATCCTCCAGGGTAATCTCTGTGAGCTTGCCTTTGGCAGCATCTTTTGCCAGCAGCAACCTCAGTTTGTAATTCCTGATAGATTTCCAGCCATTGTGCTCATCAATTTTTGCGGAATCAAAAAATATCTGCAATTCTGCCTGCGTGAATTCCCTCAAGCGGAAAAAGGCCTGCCGCGGGCTTATTTCGTTCCTAAATGCGCGGCCTATCATGGCCAAACCCAATGGCAATTTTTCCCTCAGAGCTGAGAATTCCCTTTTGAAGGATACGAAAGGATTTTGTGCAGTCTCCGGCGTCAAATATGCTGTTTCATTTCCTGTTGCCCCGACGCGAAGGTCAAACATCATATTGAACCATCGCGTAGGAAGAAAATCTGACTTGGAACAATTTGGACACTTCACTTTTTTATCTTTCAGGAGCTTGTCAATCTCCTGCGTCGACAAAACAGAAGCGTCTGCCTTTAGGGTTTCCTCGATCAAGTTGTCTGCCCTGTATCTTGTATGGCAGGACTTGCATTCAGCCAACGGGTCATTGAAATTCTTCAAATGCCCGGATGCCTCAAACACCTTTTGTGGCAGTATGTAAGAGCCATCGATTTCATAAAAATTATCATCCAACTGCAGGAAAAAATCCCTCCACCGGGTCTCGAATTTCCTTTTCATCAAAGTGCCCAGATGGCCGTAAGTCCAGACCCCTGCTATCCCCCTGTATATCTCTGCTGAGGGGAAGAAAAACCCTCTTCGCAAGGCTATGTCAACGACCTTGTCATAATTAGCAGCCATGCATTTCTTTCATAAATCATCTATATAACTATTACTGATGCCAGCATCAAAGCCACGAAAACAACGCTAGCCCAAAGCACTTCAGAGGGCCTGAGAAACCAGTGAGTGTATTCGTGTTCCACAGATTCCCGAAGGCAAAAAAGGAATTTAAGGGCTCGCAAAGTTAGTCTTTTAAGGTTAACTTAACTGGAGAACCGAGCTGAACGAGGTTCAGCGGGCTCTGCGAAATCAAAGATTTCGCTAGGTCTCTCATCACCAAGCTTTGCAGAATTTTAAGCGGCCATTAAACTAAGACTTGCCCCTAAGGTTTCTTCCAGCGTATTTCGTAATACGTGGTTTCCGACTCAGCATCTACTATTCCCACCAGCAATCTTTTCCTTGTTGAGTGTGCCACACGATTCATTGCAGCGAAATCTCGCCACGAGAATGTGTCCCCCTCTGATGTTGCAAACAGAACCCATTTGGCATGGTCCTGGCCTGGCTTGATGCCTCTAGGATATACGCGATAGTCAGCGCCAAATTTCAAGGCAGTCTTTGTTATGTATCCTCTTGTCCTGATGTCACGATAAACCTGATACCTAGTCCAGAAGTTCTTTTCAGCTTTGTTTGCAATTCTTACAAAATCTTCAAACTTCAATTCCTTTTTGCCGTCGAACACCTTCAGTTTGCCTCTTTCTAAGAGATAGAGTGCTTCATCTAATGATAGTTCTAGGCGCTTTTCCTTGACACCGTGTATTTCTCCAAAGCTTGACCTATCGTAAAAAGGCTGCGCCAGCTGGAAATCATCTGTAATGGCGACTTTGTTGCCGATAAGCTGGGAATTTACAGGCCGTTCTAATTTGAATTCCTCCAACGCCTTGTTTTCAGGCCCGTGCTTCTCCAAGTCAATTCGCTCTAACTCTGATTCTTCTTGCTCTTCAGAAGAATCTTCATATTCAGAGGCTGCTTTAGCTTCTTTCTTTTTCTTTGACATCAATGCAGAACTTCGCGCCTGCAACAGATCTGTTACAGACTGAGCGAGCTCTTATCACCTAAAATAAGGAAAAATCAAGGCTTTAAAAACCTGGTGGTAAACGCTATTGCCATGCTTTCATGAAAAGGTCGTATTTGCTCAGCGCAGTGATTAATCCTTTTGCAACTTATAGCCAAAGCCCTTAGATTTTAGGCAAGTCTCTGCCAATCCATCTTAACACCGTTTCCGATAGGCGCTACAAGCGTAACATTACAACCAATGCCGGAGCTACAATCAGAGTTAACGCGATAAATCCACCCCGCTTGATATGCTATCCAAGCTCCATTCGGACTCCAGACCGGATCAAAACCGCCAATTACTGTCCTAGAACTGCTTCCATCAAAGCGAACTACTTTTACATCAAATGACTGTTGATAAGCAACATTAGTTCCTCGCCAATAGCCGCGCGGCACGCCACCCTGCCCTAATGCTTGTGGCGTGCAGGCATTGTTGCAATTTGCAGGTATGCTATACAACATCGAGGCGGCAAAATCTTTGGCAAAAGTAATGTTAGCGCCTGAATTAGACCAAGTCTGCGTACCTCGCAGCTCTGGCCTAGCTAAAGCTAGTGTGGATGTGCTAGTACTAAAGTCGTAGACCCAAATGCTATAGTCTGTTCTATTATGGTAGAGCAGTTTGGTATCATCAGGGCTAAATTCCGGGTTTGCTGCGCCATTAGACAGCAGCTGTGTAGCCAAACAAGCAGGCTCTGGGCAACTTAGATCTAGGAGATAAATTCCCCGTGCCGAACTGTTAGAAGAGATAACTTCAAAGGCAAGCTGCCGACTTTTATGCGAAAGCGCAGGATTGTCGGCAATCCAACCCGGCTGTCTTGTGGTTGTAACAGGATATGCTGCTCGCACAGGTGTGCCGTCGTCTAGTGCATCTATGATGTAAATCCTGTCGTCCCTAGTGTCTCGGTATGCAAATCTTGTAGTAGGCGTAATACAAGCGCCATTTTTGCAAATCCCATCAGGCCCGCATGATATTTCTTCTGCATGACATCTTGCAGTTGTAGGGCTGGTGCAGAAATATTCTAGCACAGTGCTCTCATCAACGCAGCTGTCATAAAGAGGTGCGCTATAATACACTGTGTAGCCATTATTTGTTACACGAGTAGCATACTTGCAGAAGCTTGCATTCCCTGCGTCTAAGCCCTTATCACCCTCAAAGCAAAGCGGCGGCTTAGGCTTTGTAGGAAGTGGCAAGGGTGATGGCGGGGGCTCTGTAACTGTAGGAGCCTTAATTAGACCTGCTTTTGTGACTGCTGAGAACTCCGCTATATCAGGAACTCCTCCTGTGAGCAAAATTATTGCTAGTATTATTGCAGCTACCACAGCTACCTTAGTTGCTAAAGTTATTTTAGGCTTTCTCTTAGCAGCCATAAAACTTTAGTTAAGTTAGAATATTATAAAGCTTATTTTTATAATTCTATGTCAGCATACTCCTATGCAAGTCTCTGCCAGTCAAATGGAGAACCGCTGCCCACATCAAGAATTGTTGCAACATCGCAGCCAACGCCGCCAGTACAATCAGAGTTTACTCTCTTCATTAGTACTGTAGGTCCAGAAAACACAAAGTAGGCTATCCATTTTCCATCTGGACTCCACACCGGCAACATACCGCTAATTACTGTTCTTGGTACGCCACCATCATACGGTACAACAGAAATCCCGCCATAGGCTACATCAGTGCCCTGCCAGTAGCCTCTAGGCGAAGAGTCGCTAGCTATCTGCTTTGGCGTACAGCTGTTATTGCAGTTAGCAGGTATGGTATAGAGGTTAGAACTAATTGCAAATGTTATATTATTGCCCAAATTGCTCCAAGTAGGCTTGACTACACCAGCACTAGCATAGGCAAGTGTGCTCGTAGCAGTGCTTAAATCATAGATCCAAACACTAGGGCTTGAGACATTGCGATAAAGCAGTTCAGTATCATCAGGACTGAACTCTGGCATCCTGGCCTCTTCAGGCAATAGCTTTTGAGCTGGTGGACAGCCCGCCTGTGCTTCAGGACAGCTTAAGTCCATGAGGTAGATACCATTATCGGCAGGATTAACAGAGGTAACTTCAAAAGTCAACTGCCCGCCATCGTGGCTAAGCGCTGGGTTTCTAACAAACCAGCTAGGGCTGCGCTTTATTGTAACCTTAGAATGTGCAGCAATAGGCGTGCCGTCATCTGTTGCATCTAGGATCCAGAGAGCATTTTCAGATGCATTTTCATATACAATTCTAGTTTTAGGAACGCAAGCTCCATCTTTGCAAATCCCATCAGGCCCGCAAGGTATTTCTTCTGCATGACATCTTGCAGTTGTAGGGCTGGTGCAGAAATATTCCAGCACAGTGCTCTCATCAACGCAGCTGTCATAAAGAGGACTGCTGTAATAAACTGTATAACCATTATTTGTTACACGAGTAGCATACTTGCAGAAACTTGCATTCTTTATGTCTAAGCCCTTATCGCCTTCAAAGCAAAGCGGCGGCTTTGGTTTTACCGGTAATGGCGCTCCATCTATGGGCTGCGTAATTACAGACGGTTCTGCTATCCTTTTTGCAGCGGAGAACTCTGCTATATCAGGAGCTCCTCCCGTTAATAGCAATATTATCAGTATAGCTGCTATCGCTATGAAAGCTTTAGTCCTCAAGCTTAATTTCTTGTGAGCCACACGTTAAATTAACTCTGGTCTTGTATAAAAGTATTGTTCTGTTTATATGTGCCTGCCGAACTTCTTGTGCTTTGCCCTTTCCCTCAAACCATAGGCAACTATTGCTAGGGCTATCAGCACAAGCACTGCAGTTGTTGCTGAGCTTGGCACTCCGGGCAATGCTGGCATTCCAGCAGGTCTGGCAGCAGCCGCTTCTTGCTGTGCCTGTATCTTTGCCTGCTCTCTTTCGAGCCTTTCCAGCACTGGCCCAGCTCTTTGCTCCTGCTCCTGTTGTGTTTCAAGCTTGCTTCCTGTTATTGGTATGTTTACAGATTGTGATGTACCATCAGGCTCTATTGCAGTTACTGCGACAACAAAATTGGGCTCTGGGCTGTCAGTTCTTATCACGCTGAATACAGCCACCTTAGTCTCTCCGGTCACGAAAGTCTGCGTGCAATCTGCCGCACCGTTCGTTACCGCGTCGCCATTCTCGTCAAGCACGCCCGCTATCTGGTAGCCTTCTGGCACTTGCATGCAAACATTAACAGTCCACTGGCTATCAGAGGTCATGATGAATGGATACAATTCCTCATGGTCTGTCCATTGCACATCTGTCGGGTGTACTATTTCCAGCATGCTTCCCAATATTACTGTCTTTGAGCCGCCCCGGTATTGGACGCAGCTTGGATTTGTCGGGGCGCAGTTCTTCGGTATTACTTTCACAACATTAAGGTCTTTTACAGCCAAGTCAGGCAACGTGTCTGTGTCAATTGTTGTATCGACAAAGTCTCCTGGAGACTTCGGCAGGCCAACATATCTTGTAGCCCCTGTTATCGAATCTGTGAATCTGGCGATTACAAGCAAGTCTCCTGTCCTTGATTCTCCAGCATAGCATATTCCCAAATTATCAGTAATGCAGCTTCCTACCAGACCTGGCGAAGTGGCCGCTTCGTAGATATCATCATATGAAGCTCCGGTCGGGTTCTTCCTGTCTGGATTGGATGGCTCCAATGTTCCAACTAAGTTCCTGAAGTCCGCGCTATTGCGGTCAAATACTTTTACTGTCTCGCCAACTATCGGTGCCTTGCAGGAACCGGCTCCTCCTGGACAGGAGTTTGACTTGGCCTGGTCAACTGTGTGCAAGTCAAACTTTATTTTATCCGCGACTGGGCAGCCTTGGTACAATAATGGACCGAAATTCACCGGGCAGAAGTCTGCAGTTCCGCAGACGCCATCGCTATCCTGGTCTGCGCCAGTTACTGTGAAAGCAGCCTGCTTCACAGGTTCGCTGTTTCCAGCAGCATCTGTTGATTGGAATCTTATTACAAAGTTCCCCGTATCAGTAACTGCAAATGTTCCGCTGTACTGTATGTTAGGTGTGCATACGCCGCCAGCTGTCGCGGGCTCTATGCAGTACTTTGTATTGGCAACGCCGCAGAAGTTATCCTCAGCGTTTAATGTTATGGTTGCATTTGCTATGCAAGTCGGGCTGTCCCTGTTCTCCACAACTGTTGCGGTTGTAGTTGGAGCAGTCTTGTCTATCTGTACCTCTGCTGTCTGCACAGCTTCTGTGTTCAAATTGAAATTATCAACTGACTGGTATCTGACGAAATTATCTCCTTCCTGTGAAATTACGACATTGTTTCCAACAGTGCTTGGGGTGCAAGTATCAGTCTGGTCTACACAGAACATTGTCTGTGATACACCGCACATCGGCGGCACAGTGCCATCAGCAGCAGTCAGTGTTACCAGCTGGTCTGTATTGTAGCAAATGTCGGCATCGTTCGGAACGCCATCCCCATCATCATCAAGCAGGATAAAGTTGTTGTTCTCCTGTGTTATGCCCGTATTTGTTGTGCCCTGCAAAATTATTGTTCGTGTGTTCGCAACTCCCGCGTCAGTGTTATCTGTAATAGCAACATCTGATGAACCTCGTACTGTTACAGCAGTTGAAGTATCCTGTATTGTATTGCCAGTAATAGAACCGGAATTTGCGTTGCTGAAATCTATTCCTGTTGTTCCTGCTCCAGATATTTGATTGTTATTGACATCAACATTGCCCGAGTTTATGAATAAAACTTGCTGTCGTCCGTTGTTCCTTATCGTATTTCCATACATTACTATGTTCTGCG